>CAIWHI010000434.1 GCA_903912435.1 uncultured Bacteroidota bacterium
GGTAATAAACAAAAACTACTGATAATTCACGACACATATCCTGAGTACACATACTATAATTTTCCAAACATAATAGAAAGCCTAGTATTTGGCTTGCCAATAACAATTATTATTTGCTTGTTTATTAAATCTACCTTGCCATTATTCTGTGTGATAAGTGGCATTATTTTTGGAGAGGTGTTAATAGAGTTCATTCGTCTTCTATTTTACAAAGGTCTATATGAAAGCCAATTCGCAATTGAAGCAGTTTTAATTAGAGCATCAAATGATATTGGAAGATTGACTATGCAGCTATTAAAACTTAATAGGCCCAAAGGGATTTGTGAACGATTTGATCACTTCTGCGATGGCAAACACATTTTGTATCAAAGAATTTGGGCTGGTATCAAGTTTACATCATATGTTGTTATCTCAATGGGGTTGTTTTATTTTTTATTGAGAAAAATAAAATAGTTTTTATAACTGAATACTAATGCAGTAAAGCTCAAACGGCTTAGAATTTTCGTATATGAAACTTCAATTTGTTCACATTATATAACCTGAACTAAGTATATTATGGAAGTATCAAACATAGAACTATTGCGGAAAGAAGTAACAGAATACATTAATCACTCTGATGAAAGAATGCTGAGGGCTGTTCATGCACTTTTGGAGGCTGATAATGCTACTGATAGGTATGACGATATTTCCGAAGAACAAAAAGCGGCAATAGATGAGGGCATCAGGGACATGGAGTCTGGCAATACAATTCCACATGAAGAAATGGTAAAAATGTATAGCAAATGGCTTAACTAATAATAATTGGCGCTGAATTTCTTCAAATAACATACTACCTCATCCCCTCAATCTCCTCCTCACTAAGCCCGGTAAATTTAGCAATTTTGGCTATGCTCATGCCATCTTCCAGCATGCTTTTGGCTATTTCTAATTGTTTTTCTTTGGCCTTTTCATCGGCATACTTTTCTTTGGCTTGCTCCCCCATTTTTATACCCTTATCTATTCCGGCCAATTCGCCTTCCAAATATTTGGTACTCATAAGGCTTTGGTTATCGCGCCAATTGGTAAGGTCGGCTTCATACTCGCGCATGGCCTCTTTGCTGAGTTTTAGTTTATCCAATTCCTTTTTGGCCTCAAGTAATCCTTTTGCCTTGCTACCCTCATTTACCTCTTCGTTTTTTAAGAAATTAATCCATTCATCAAGGGTATTGCGGGAGACATTATCGAACTTATTTATTTTCAGGATGTAGTATTCAGGGTATATACGCTCAATATGGTCGGCATTGAATATTTTCTTTTCCTGGTCTGATAGTGATAATTTGTCATTAGTATGTATGCCAAAAAAACTTGTAAACCCATGATAAACATAATCATCGCCATGCCCCAGATTGAAGTACACAATATTTACAGAGATAATCTTTTTAATTTTACTATAAAGCATCCCTTCAGCCATATTATCGACTACCAATTTGGATGAACCAAACAGCATCCGCATCAGGTAATCGTGGGTATAATTGCTCTGAACTTCTATGATAATTAATTCACCTTTAGAATCTTGTACTAATACATCCACACGATTCATTTTATTATCCAGGCTCGCCTTATTGCTCTCGCTTTCCAGAATGTTCTCAATTTTGATGTCCTCACCAAGAAGCTCACTCAAAAAACCTTCCAGTATACGAAAGTTCGCTTTGTTTCGCAACAAACGTTTAATAGCCCAGTCGAATCGGATTGTATTTCTCATTTGATATTTATTGCAACTATACAAAAGTAAGGAATTTATCTACGAAAATTTACCAATGCATACGATGCTTTTTAACTCTTAACTTTGCCCATCACACAGCAGCAATGCAAATCCCGTTAAAACAGAATCTTAAAAAGCTTTTCAAAAAAGCTGCACTCTATTGCCTGGGGATGGTGGTAGTATTTCTGCTAATAGATTGGATAAGCCCTGTAAATACACAATTGCATTTTGCACCCATAGTAGAGGCTAGTGATGGCACGGTATTGCATGCCTATATAGCCCGTGACCATCAATGGCGCATTAAGACTCGCCTAAATGAAATTACCCCCGAACTACGAAAGGCGATTCTCTTTAAGGAGGATAAGCATTTCAATGCCCATTTTGGTATCAACCCAATGGCAGTGGGCAGGGCAATTGTCAATAATATTTTTAAGCTGAAACGCACATCAGGTGCATCAACTATTACCATGCA
>CAIWHI010000435.1 GCA_903912435.1 uncultured Bacteroidota bacterium
ATGCACAATTTACTGCGCACTATTTTGTAAGTGGATTACTAAAAGACGACCTTGGTATTAGTTGGATAAAGCAGTTTACCTGTGCGATTAATAATATTGGAGGATTTTTTATTAATTGGATACGACCAGATATTGCAATATCTGGTTATGGGGTCAACTTCAATACAATTATTCCACTTGATTAATATTCAGGCTCTTGAAGCATTTTGCCTCGTAAATAATAAGAGATAGACGATAATAAATAACATTGAGGTGATGGTGGAGGCGGCAACTTTAAGCATAAGGAAACCAATATTAGAAATGTTCCATAGCTCTATGGTAAAATAGATGAAATCATGTATGACAAACAGGAATAGACTGTAAACCAGGAAAGGCATCCAACCCATTGTTTTTATTGATGGATGCTGATTGTCGTAGTCGGATAGATTGCGAGGTAATAAAGCAACTAAAACATTGGTGCGGAGATAGGCTATTAGTACGGCAGCTGCAGCATGCATACCAGCAGTATTCATGAAAATGTCTACTGTAATCCCTAATGTAAAACCTAGAATTAATAAGGCCCAAACCGGAGTTTCGAATGGTAATAAGAGAAGAAATAAAGGATAAACATAAGGAATAAAGTCAGGGAAATTGGCAGGCTCATTCCACCACTTCAGGTTGATTCTATTCAGAATCAATACCTGTAGCAGGATGATAATCAAAAAACGTGCTATATTTTTAATATAAACATTCATATTTGTTGCCTGACACTTTATTTCAAAACCTTTACAAACCTTGATTTTATAATTAATACTTTTTCAATGATGAATCCTCTAATTGTTTTTTCTCTGGAGACATCTTATTTTCAACTACATAAACGTATTGCAGGTTTTTAAAGTTAGTTGATGATTGCAAATACAAATTTTGTAGGTTGTTTTTCTTTATTGTTTCCACTTTTAAAACTGTGCCGATCATAATGTCAGGTGGGAAAAAAGAATATCCGGTTGTGAAAATCGAATCACCCTTCTTCACTTTTGCCTGTTGCGGCACATCGGTCATGATGAGCATATCAGGAATTTTTTCCTCCCAAATAATGTAACCGTTGGTACCATCTTTCAACTTAGCACTAACTTTTTGTTTTGAACTTAATATACTCAAGACACTAGCAAAATGGGCAGAAACATGCTCGACCCGGCCAACAATACCAGTACCAGAAATTACTGCCATATATTTGGCTACACCTTCTTTAGAACCACGATTTATGGTAACATAGTTATCGCTAGCATTGGTACTATTATTAATTACTCTTGCATTACGGTAAATATAATCGGCATACTTTATTATCCGCGAATTGGAGTCCAATTCTTTAATTCTCTTTCGTGGTTTTCCTGAAGTATCTGTTAGGGATGGTTTTTTTACTACAAAACTATCCTTAAGTGTATCGAGGCTAGAGATTTGATCCAACTTTTTCCTCAACAATGCATTTTCGTTAAGTAGGCTATCATTCATAGTTCTTAAACCAAAATAATAAACTACATCGCTACGTTTTTTATAAACCAGACCTGAGACCAAATTTGAGGAGCTAACCAAATCGTTTCCCTGTAGTGTTTTAGTATTGGCAATAAAAACCATGCATACTATTTCGAGAGAAATAAATAGTATGAGATTAAAAAAGCGGCGAACGAAAAAGATAAAATTGCGCACTTTTTGATTGAAATTTGGTTTACCTATTACCGATGGATTTAAGGCAATAGGATTGTGAATACTCTCTTTAATTTGTTAGTCCCGTATCAGTTATTGATACGGGACTAACAATATTATAAAAAATGCGTTATTTCATTAAAAAGGGCATACGGGCAATGTTCTTCAATGCCATACCTGTGCCTCTTACCACAGCGCGTAATGGATCATCGGCAACGTGTACAGGCAATTTAATTTTATGAGATATACGTTTATCCAAACCACGAAGCAAGGCACCACCACCCGTGAGATAAAGTCCCCTGCGGTAAATATCTGAAGCCAATTCAGGCGGTGTACTTTCCAGTGCTTTAAGGATTGCTTCTTCTATTTTGAAAATAGATTTATCCAATGCTTCTGCAACTTCCTGATAGGTAACCATAATTTGTTTGGGAATACCTGTTACCAGATCACGACCATTTACTGCAATATCATCGGGTGGATTGTCTAACTCTTTAAGCGCAGAACCAACGTGTATTTTAATCTGCTCAGCGGTACGCTCACCAATCATCAAACTGTGGTAACGACGCATAGTCTCCATGATATCGGTAGTAAACTCATCACCAGCAATACGGATAGACTGATCGCAAACGATACCAGCCAGAGCGATAACAGAAATACCAGTGGTCCCACCACCAATATCTATTATCATATTACCAGTAGGTTCTTCAACATCAATACCAATACCCAAGGCGGCAGCCATGGGCTCGTGAATCATGTAAACCTCTTTTGCGCCGGCTTGCTCGGCAGAGTCGCGCACTGCACGTTTTTCAACCTCGGTAATGCTTGATGGTATACATATAACCATGCGCCAACTAGGTGGGAACATTGGTTTCTTAGGGTAAACCAATTTTATCATTTCCCTTAGCATTCCTTCGGCAGCATTAAAGTCGGCGATAACACCATCTTTTAATGGACGTATAGTTTTGAGATTATCATGTGTTTTTTCGTGCATCATCATAGCTTTTTTACCAACTGCAACTATTTTATTAGTTGTGCGATCAATAGCTACAATAGATGGCTCGTCAACCACCACCTGGTCGTTATGTATAATTAATGTATTGGCTGTACCAAGATCTATTGCTATTTCTTGCGTCAGGAATTTAAAAAAGCCTAAAAAACTCATTGTGGCGGAAATTTTATTATTAATCGCAAAAGTGCGAAAAAAGTAGTTCTATTTAGAGATGGTTTTACCCAATCCACGCAAAATTATGTAAATAATTATGCAGAACACGATTTAAAAAACAAAAAGTAAAAAGTAAAAAGGTAAAAGTAAAAATCTGCTGAAATTTTAGTGAAAAGTTGTGTGAAACGGAATAAATGTAAGGTGGTCTGACCCATGACTAGTAGCCAATGACAAGTGTGATTTTTGGAGCGCGTTAGTAAAAAAAGGATAAACTGCGTGGTGGCCTCACCCCGGACCTCTCCAATGGGAGAGGGTGTCGTATCCGACTATTTCTGACAGTAATTTTTGATATATGCAGGGTTTCCACGTCATTTTCAAAGAACTTTTGTGTAACCAATTTGTTACTCAGAAGTAGAGTGTATCACATCTGTCATTATTTTATTGAATGGGGCGCCAAGAAATTTGGTCTGACATCGGAAAGCGGTGCAGACCTCATTTTTTCCATTATCAAAGTTATACCAATAGTTTAGAAATTTTAACGTGTATGCTATGGTTAGGTGGTACGAATATGCCAAAAAACCTGAAAATTTCCGTACTTTTGCACACCGGGCGATAAGCCCGATTTTTGTATCCGCTTATCGCGATAATTTTTATTGAATTTTTACTTTTGAATATTTAACATGCCGCGCGATCTTTCTATTAAAAGTGTACTCATCATTGGTTCAGGTCCTATTATTATTGGTCAGGCCTGCGAATTCGATTATTCAGGATCCCAGGCTGCCAGAAGTCTCAGAGAGGAAGGGATTAAAGTAATACTGATCAATTCGAATCCAGCCACTATTATGACTGACCCAATTATGGCTGACAGGGTTTACCTACTGCCATTAACAGTGGAAAGTATAGAACAAATATTGGAGGAGAATGATATAGATGCTGTATTACCTACGATGGGAGGCCAAACAGCACTAAACCTGGCCAAAGAAGCTGATGAACTTGGTATTTGGGAGCGATTTAATGTAAGGTTGATAGGTGTAGATATTAAGGCAATAGACAAGGCAGAGGATCGTGAATTGTTCAGAAAATGGATGATAGAACTTGGTGTTCCTGTTGCCACTGCAAGAACAGCTAACTCACTACTAGAGGGCAAAGAATTTGCCCAACAAATAGGTTTGCCAATAGTTATCAGGCCATCTTTTACGCTTGGTGGGACAGGTGGTGGAATTGTGATGGTAAAAGAAGAACTTGATGTTGCACTGGAAAGAGGACTAAGTGCATCTCCAATGCATGAGGTATTAGTGGAAAGAGCAGTATTGGGTTGGAAGGAGTTTGAGTTGGAATTATTACGAGACAAGAATGATAATGTAGTGATTATATGTACAGTTGAAAACTTTGACCCGATGGGAATACATACAGGAGACAGTATAACTGTGGCACCTGCAATGACCCTAAGTGATACTGCTTTTCAATTGATGAGGAATACAGCCATTATGATGATGCGCGACCTAGGTAATTTTGCCGGTGGTTGTAATGTACAGTTTGCGCTTAATCCGGAAACAGAAGAAATAATTGCGATTGAAATAAATCCGCGTGTAAGCAGGTCATCGGCTTTGGCATCGAAAGCAACAGGGTATCCCATAGCTAAAATTGCTGCCAAATTGGCTATTGGATATAATCTGGATGAATTAAAGAACCAGATTACCCAAACCACATCAGCTTATTTTGAACCGGCACTGGATTATGTGATTGTAAAAATGCCTCGCTGGAATTTTGACAAATTTAAGGGTGCAGATGATACCCTTGGATTGCAAATGAAATCGGTAGGTGAGGTAATGGCAATAGGCAGGACCTTTACAGAAGCCTTACAAAAAGCATGTCAAAGCCTTGAGAATAATGCAACAGGCTTATCATTTATAAGTACGAGCAGGCTGAAATCGGATGAATTAATCAACTCACTAAAACGCCCAACCTGGGACAGAATATTCAGGATAAAGGAGGCTATGGCTGCAGGGGTATCTATAAAGACAATTAGAGAGCTTACCCAGATAGACAGGTGGTTTCTATACCAAATTCAGGATATTGTAAATATGGAGGCTGAAATTCGTAAATACAAACATCTGGAAAAGTTACCTGCAAGCCTGATGATGGAAGCGAAGAAGATGGGATTTGGTGATGAACAGATTGCAGAATTAGTAAAAGATTGCAGCGAGGAAGAGGTATATGAATACAGGAAGGCACTAGGGATAACACGTGTTTTCAAAATGGTGGACACCTGTAGTGCTGAGTTTGAGGCTAAGACACCTTATTTCTATAGTACATTTGAATCACCTAATATTACCGAAGGCCTCACCCCGGCTCTCTCTCCCGCAGAAAAAGCGGGACAGGCAGGAGGCCTCACCCCGGCCCTCTCCAAAGGAGAGGGTGTCGAAATTGCTAGCTTAGAATTTAAATTAGAAAACCAAAATTCTACTAGAAACGAATCGATATTCAGGAATGAAAGTATTGTATCTAAAAAGAAGAAAATAATAGTGTTGGGTTCGGGTCCAAACCGAATTGGACAAGGAATAGAATTTGATTA
>CAIWHI010000436.1 GCA_903912435.1 uncultured Bacteroidota bacterium
AAATCGATGGTTACTGAAGAAATTCACCTCAATGAATTTCTGAAAGATAATGGTATTGACTCTGTAGAAACCGACCTGGGGGAATATATTCAACAACTGGATGGTGAGGCTCCTTACCACATTGTAACACCTGCTATGCACAAAAGCAAGGAAGATGTTGCCAAGGTGTTTCATGATAAATTGGGTACCGAACCTAATCTTACCCCGCCCGAAATAACCCGCATAGCCCGTAAAAACCTACGCGAAAAATATATTACTGCAGGTGTGGGCATTACCGGTGGTAATTTCCTTCTGGCAGATATAGGTGGTGTATGTGTGACCGAAAATGAGGGTAATGCAAGATTATCTACCACATTTCCGGGGGTGCATATAGCCATTGTGGGTATTGAAAAGCTGATACCTTCTATTAATGATCTGGAACTTTTCTGGCCCTTACTGGCCACATTTGGTACTGGTCAGAATGTAACTGTATATAATTCCATTTTTACAGGGCCACGCAAAGCTGATGAGACCGATGGGCCTGAGGAGATGTATGTAATATTGCTCGACAATGGCCGCACCAACCTGCTTCGTAAGGAAGTGAGGGAAAGTATGTATTGCATACGCTGTGGTTCCTGCCTCAATGCATGCCCGGTTTATAAGAATATTGGTGGCCATGCCTATGGTGCTACCTATAGTGGCCCTATAGGGGCGGTAATAACTCCCCACCTCAAGGGCATGGAGGAAAATAAGCACCTCAGCTATGCATCAAGCCTTTGTGGTAATTGCACCGAAGTTTGCCCATTGAAGATAAACATACATGGCATGCTGCTCGAAAACAGGGCCATTGCTACCGAAGACAGGCTAAACGGGTTTAAAGAAAATACAGTGTGGCGCTTATGGCGCGATGCCATGATGAGCCGTAGATTGATGAATCTTGCAGGGCCATCATTTAAGGGTAAAGTGGTGAATATGTTATTTAAGGATTCGTGGGGGCTGCATAGGGGGAATCTGGATTTTGCGCCTAAGTCGTTTAATAAGCTTTGGAAGGAACGAATGAAAAGCTAACCGCCATATGGATACCCTGGTCATATACGCTCCTCATACCAGCAACCGTCTGAACTTTGTTTTAGAATGGTTGTTTAAAGAGCGGTTTCATATAGCTTACAGGCTTACTAATAATGAACAGGAAGCCGCTGGTGAGTCATTACTTATATCCTATGGCAAGGCACTACCCAGTAGTATTTCAATACCAGATAATGGCCTGCTGTGGCAAAAGGGCATTAGCAGCCACGAGGTGAAATCTGGGGCATGGAATGACTTACCAATTATTTACCCGGTTGATAATTCTGATTTTACAATACCATTCGACCTTTTTTCAGCCCTATTCTTTTTGTTATCACGCTATGAGGAGTACTACCCTTATAAGCCTGATAAACACGAGCGCTACCCTGCACAGGCTAGTGTGCTGTATAAAAACGGATGGCTGCAACGGCCTCTGGTGGATGAATGGGTAGCTGCATTTAGGGTATTGCTACAAGCTAAGATGGGGATAAAAATTGAGTCTTCTCAATTCCTATTTATACCTACCTATGATATTGATATGGCCTACTCATACCTGCACAAGGGTGCAATGAGGATGATAGGTGCCTATATAAGAGCATTCCTGAAATTCGATTTCAGGCAGATTAATGAGCGCACCAATGTATTGAAGCGCAAACAAAAAGACCCCTACGACTCTTTTAGGTGGTTAAGACAATTGCATAAGGAATATGGTTTTAAGCCTACCTATTTTATACTATCGGCTCTTGCACCAGGTAAGTTTGATAAAAACATCCATCCTGAACATCCGGCCATGGTGAGGATTATTAAAAATCTGGCCAAGGAAGGGGCAGTAGGTATTCATCCCTCCTATTATTCGGGACAGGGCGATACCATGAGCAAGGAAAAAGAAGTATTGGAACAGGTATCGGGTAAGAAAACAGAAATATCACGGCAACATTATATCAGGCACAAGGCACCTGATACCTGGAGGTTGTGCATAAAAAATGGTATTAAGGATGATTTTAGCATGGGCTATGGTGCGCACCTGGGTTTCAGGGCTGGTACAGGTAGCTCTTTCAAATGGTATGATATAGAAAATGAAACTATCACATCACTGCGCTTACATCCCTTTTGCTTTATGGACAGCACTGCCCATTACGAAGGTAAACTATCGGCCACAGATGCATTTGCCAAACTGGATGAAATGAGCAAGAAACTGGAGCGCTGTGGTAGTGTGCTTGTGACGGTTTTTCATAATTTTATACTGGGAACCGACAATGAATTCAAAGGCTGGAGGCATGGATATGAAAATTTCATGCACGAAAAAAGCAAGCTTCACTAATACATATTCCTAAATCATCTCCTAAAATTACCGATTGGCACTCGATAGTAGAATTTAACCTGCTATTTGTAACTTTATTAAAACAAAATCGTTAAATGTGTTTTATCATTAGGGAATGATTAATACATTTGTTCAAAAGTTAGGGATATAAAATCCCGGTTTTGTTGTAGAATTATAAAGTTCTTATGTCGAAGGTATTAGTAATTGAGGATAATGATATTATTTTGAAAGCCATGAAAACCATTCTGGAAAGGAATGGTTTTTCGGTAACGCAGGCATATAATGGCAAGGAAGCACTGGAAATGGTAGAGGCTGATGATTTTGAAGTAGTAATTACCGACCTTATGCTGCCCTATGTGAATGGGATGGAACTAATACAGAAAATAAAGAGTGATATATCTAAGAGATTTATAAAGATAATTGTTGTTTCGGCTATTGATAATGAACTTACCATATCAGAGGCATTCAAGCTTGGTGCTGATGACTATATGATGAAGCCGGTGGTTGCTACAGAACTGGTGAACCGTGTTAGGAAACTGGTAGGTAGGGCTATCAGGAAGTAAACAGTTGATTCTTCGCTATAAAAATTACGGCATCGTATTACATGCTAACATTACAATAAATCAATATTTTTTGCCTATAAATTAGCCAATCCTTGTAGGGCTAAGCATTTTTATAATTTATAATGGCCTCAGTGCCAAATATCCTATAATAAATTCAATTTGTTTCATATATTTAGTGTTCATTCAATGGATGCAAAATGGATACCTCACAAGTCACCTATGAAGCATTAGTAAAAGAGAATAAAACGTTAAGAGTTATAATTGACCAATTATCACATAACTCTGATAATGATTCTATTATAAATGTTTATAACTATTTATTTGACAACTCGTTAGATGGTTATGCCTATTGCAAAATGATTTTTGAGCAAGAAAGGGCTATTGATTTCTTG
>CAIWHI010000437.1 GCA_903912435.1 uncultured Bacteroidota bacterium
AAAATAAAAACAATTGGAGATGCCTACATGGCAGTAGCTGGTCTGCCTGTGGCAAATAGAAATCACGCCCTTGATATGGTGATGGCAGCAAGAGAGATAAGGGATTATATGGTGCAACGCCAGGAGGAATTGGGCGACCGTACCTTCGGTATTAGGTTGGGTATCAATAGTGGCAATGTAGTAGCAGGGATAGTTGGCTTGCGAAAATTCTCATATGACATTTGGGGTGATACTGTGAACACAGCTGCCAGAATGGAACAGCACAGTGAACCAGGAAAAATCAATATTTCTCAATCTACTTACGAATTAATAAAAGACGAAATACACTGTACCTATAGAGGCGAAATAACCGCCAAAAATAAGGGCCAGATGAAAATGTACTTTGTAGAATAGTATTTCAAAAAAATATCAGGCAAATTGCTACAATATCTAAACTTTTTTTATTTTTAGAACCAAAAAATGTATATCTGATGCAGTTCGAAAAGGTTAAAAAACATATAATGGCTAAGCTCAAAAAAGAGTTGCCAAAAAATCTTACTTACCATAGCCTTGGGCACATTAAAGATGTGTACACTGCAGCAGAGACATTAGCTAAAATGGAAGATATAACCGGCGAGGAGCATACTCTATTGCTCACGGCCGTTTTGTTCCACGATTCCGGATTTCTTAGGCAACAAAAAGACCATGAAGCTATTTCGTGCGAATTTGTAAGGGAAATTTTACCCAAATTCGATTACACACCCGATCAAATAGATAGGATTTGCGGCATGATAATGGCCACAAAAATACCCCAAACCCCGCATAACCGTTTGGAGGAAATAATTTGTGATGCTGATCTTGACTACCTGGGCCGTGACGACTTCTTCAAAATAGGTAATTACCTCTATGATGAGCTAAGTATGTATGGCTTGATTAATAATGAAAATGAGTGGAATAAGCTACAGGAGCGGTTCTTAGAAGGCCACCACTATTTCACTACTTCGGCAATAAACCTTAGGAAGGGCAAAAAAGATGAATACCTGGCGCAGATAAAAGAGAAGATAAAAAATTACAATTAAATGAAGTTAATTCACGACCTCACACATAGCCTGCAAGATGTAGTTTATACCATAGTAGGTGTATTGATTACCAGTTTTGCCCTAATGGGATTTTTAGTTCCTAACGAATTTCTTGATGGCGGAGTAACGGGCGTATCATTGTTGTTACATGATGTATTTCATTTCAATCTGGGTTTGGTAATTGTATTGGCAAATATTCCATTTATCATTATGGGTGCATATCAGGTAAACCGGAGATTTGCCTTCAAAACTCTGGCTTGCATCTCATTTCTCGCCATTTGTCTGGAATTTATCCCTTTTCATGTAGTTACAGAGGATTTGCTATTAGCATCCGTTTTCGGAGGTTTTTTCCTGGGATTAGGAATTGGCCTTGCAATGCGTGGTGGTTGCGCTATTGATGGGTTGGAGGTATTGGCACTATATACATTAAAGAGAAGTAGCCTTACAGTAAGCGAAATCATTTTGGGATTGAATGCCATCATCTTTACTATTGCCGCCATGTATTTCGGTATTGACACCTCACTCTATGCAATGCTCACCTACTTTATAGCCACCCGCACCATCAATTATGTAATAGAAGGTCTGGAGGAATATACAGGGGTAACCATCATATCGGGCCTCAGCCAGGATATTAAGGAGAAGCTGGTATTACAGTTAGGACGCGGTATTACCGTATACAAGGGTGAACGTGGGTTTATGAAACACAGCTTTGAAGTAAGTCAGGATTGCGACATAGTATTTACCATCATTACCCGCCTTGAAGTACGCAGGCTTAAAAACGTAGTATACGAAATAGACCCTAAGGCATTTGTATTTACACATACCATTAAAGAAGCTGCAGGAGGTATATTAAAAAAGCATTCGGGGCATTAGAAATCAATTTAGAACGGATAATAACTAGTCCAAGCGTCTCGCTTGGTCTCTATACTTGCAAGCGAGACACTTGCTGGAAACCAGACCAAGCGAGGCTCCTTCGCAAAAGCTTCGGTGGCTGAAAGATGCTTAGATTAGTTGGAAATAAGTAGGATTGGTAGGCCCCATTAATAACAAATTATGAAAAAACTAAAATACGAGGTATTAGAAGAAATTGCAAAACAAAAAACCAGAAGTGCACTAGCAAATTACGTAATTCCAGATATTTTACGTAACGAAGGGATGGCCGGTAAAACATGGATCAATGATGATGTGATATTTGAATTATACATACCTATGGAAAGACCCGAGGATGCCATCGTTTTTTGTAGTACAAAATTAAACGCTTTTACAGGTGATGGTGAAACAGTGGTTTTTGATGATAAATTTATTGCCTATGGAAAAGATAAATAATAATATACAACTAGACTAAGCAAGTGCTTGGACTGGTTGGGAACCGAAGATGGGTTTAAATCAACTTTTACCTGAAAACAATAAAACATTATGAATATAATAATTTCAAGCACAGTTTCCGCTCGTCGTTCAAATAATTCAGTAATAAATTACAAAGAACTTTTAGATGATAAATGGAATTCAGTGGGAAATATCTTCACAATGAATATCCAAGATTTTGAAAAAGATATAACAGACAGCCACAGGGTACTGTATGAAGCAGTAGATCAAAGACTTTCAACTCTTTTTTCAAATATAGAACCTATTGATAAATGGGCTTTTGAAAGAACCAAGGTGTTTAATTTTCATGGCGTGGAATGAAAAGTTGGTGTATATTCTGAAATTTGCAGTAATGTAAATTTATTGCTGCTATTACATAAAGTCGTTCAACGAAATATCGATGCTAATGGCAGGTTATTCATATTCAATAAAGACTATATTAGCCAATACTATAGTGAAAATATCCATGGTGTTCTCAAAGTTAAAAGTATTTTATCAATTTCGGAAATCAAGAAAATATTAGATGAATTGTACTTAATTTCTAACTCTCCAAGAAAAGTAGTTATCAATAATGAATCAATTAAAAAATGTCTTGACTTTTTATATGGATTGGGTGTTGTCGACATGATTAAAGACAAAGGTGTGGATAAGTATTGCCTTACTGCGAAAGGGGGAATGCTAAAACTTTGAATATATTTACATATATTTTATTGAGGTAAAGAAGTTTAAGTTATTTGAAATAAAGGAAAAATGAATTCATATTCAGCTATCCCCCCAATTTATCATTGGCCTTATATCCCAGCTTGAGGTATATACCCTACGCACCTGTACCTCACCAGTATTTCTCAACAAACATCATTCACAACCTCCTACCTAAAACGGATACCCAATAGATACATTAAATATCACATTATTGGCACGCCAGGTACCAT
>CAIWHI010000438.1 GCA_903912435.1 uncultured Bacteroidota bacterium
AGATGTATTTAATATCATTGGTCAAAAGGTACAGGCTAATTGCGGGATGCAACAAAGCGGGAACCATTCTTACAACCTGACGATAGAGCAACCCGGGATGTACTTTCTTCAATTCACTACTGGCAACGAGCGTTTCACAAAGAGAATTTTTGTTACAAATCCATAAAAAGAAAGCTAAAAGAATTATTATATCCGATTATATAACTACTTATCATTAAGAACCGTAGATCGGAAAAATAAAAAGCATACTTTCATTTTTGTTTCGTAATTTTATTAACGTACCCTCCTATCATTTTCTATTCAAAATCTCATGGCTATGATAGAAAACGAACTCCTTGATTATTATTCCCATTTTTGCGAACTAACGATCTGGTTCAAAAAGATCATATTGCACTCCAACAGCAAGGCAGTGATCACCGTGAAGGATGTGGCAAAAGAATTCATTGCCGAGCGCAACAGGATATTGCTTAATATACCCACCAAAAGAAGGAAAGCATCAAGAAAAGACCTCAACAAAATCGCTACGAGTTATTATTACCGCGTCTCTCACTGGTCATTGCAGCAAAAGATAACGCTCGATATGGTGTGATTGAAAGCGTGGGTTTTATGCCGTTAAAACAATAGTTTAAACCCAAAGACGCGGAGACGCAAAGTTTGCAGTACATCTTCTCTTTTAATACCAAGCTGAAAGCCGTTCATGCTACTCACACATTAATTACCTTATCAGGGTAACATCGCCTTTTTCTACGATAGTATTTCCGCCGCAGTCATACTCAATATAGAAATAATAAACGCCCATATCCTGTGGCACCCCGCCAAAATTACCATCCCATGACGGATATGAATTCGCACTTTCAAATACGGTTTGGCCCCAGCGGTTCATAATACGGAACTCATGAAAATTGTGACGACCATCGGAGATCGGGCGGTACACATCATTTAGCCCATCACCATTAGGCGTAAATGCGGTTGGGAACAGCATATTGCAGCAGGCATCTGCATTTACTTCCTGATCAGTTGTTGACTTACAGCCAAACGGATCTGTGATCGTGAGTGAAATATCGGTTCTTCCCTGCTCTACAGTACCCCATATCTCCCATTTATCATTGTTATTGAAGCAATGCAATGGCTGCCACAAATAATAACTATTAGGATCATTTAAACGGGCTTTAAATAATATGCTGTCATTAAGGCACAATGTACCTGTTGATTTTGGAATGACATCAAAGGTGGCATTTGGCGGCACGTGTACGTCAACAGTATCAGTTACTGGTATTGAATAACAACCGCCTGTAGTTGCCGATAATGTTATAAAGTGGATACCGGGTGTGCCCCAGGTAACACCAAATGGCCCACCGGAAACCATGCTTGTAGCTGTAATAATAGTAGCATCGCCAAAATTCCACAAACAATTAGTTACGCCAGATGTGGTAGAAGATACCGCTACTACTACTGTATCTCCAAGGCATACATCAGGTTTTACGTAAAACGCAACAACAGGGGCTTGCTGTACACTTATCATAATCGAATCGCTCGCTGAACATTGCCCATTTTCAGTAACGGTAAGGTATACATACTGGTTGCCATAAGTGTTGAACTGATAAATCACTACAGGAGCGGTACCACTGCTAAC
>CAIWHI010000439.1 GCA_903912435.1 uncultured Bacteroidota bacterium
CATGCTCATGCTCGATTATTACAAGATTAATACTTCTGGTATGCATTGTGTGATCATTGGCCGTAGCAATATTGTGGGTACACCAATGACCATATTAATGAGCCGCAACTCCAATCCAGGCAATGCAACAGTTACTATGTGCCACTCCAAGACCAAAAATCTTGCAGAAATAACCAAAACTGCCGATATCATTATTGCAGCCATAGGCCGTCCTAAATATGTAACTGCTGATATGGTAAAGCCGGGTGCTATTATTATTGACGTAGGTATCAACCGTATTGACGACCCAACAAAGAAAAGTGGTAGCCGCCTGGTAGGTGATGTTGATTTCGACAATGTAGCCCCATTATGCAGCTATATCACTCCTGTACCTAAGGGTGTGGGTCTGATGACCATTTGTGGTTTGATGAAAAATACACTTCTTGCTGCTAAGCAAGCAAAGGGACAAACAGTCTAATTCAAGATACAAAAATATTCTTTTCTCATTGCCGGGGCGAAATCATAATTTTGTCCCGGCAATTCTATTTTCATATTTAATACAAGTAAGTTTTTGGCAAATCTAACTACTACCAATACCTACCCTGTAATGGAGCATTTTTACACCCTGCAGGGCGAAGGGCTACATACAGGTAAGGCTGCCTATTTCATTCGCCTGGGTGGATGCGATGTAGGCTGTGTATGGTGCGATGTAAAAGATAGCTGGGATGCATCAAGGTATCCGCAATTGACAACTGATGAAATAGTCAATATCGCATATGCTGAAAAAGGGAGAATAGCTGTAGTAACCGGTGGTGAACCTGCTATGTACGACCTTAGCCCATTAAGCAATGCCCTGCGCCAGGCTGGCTTTAAAGTTCATATCGAAACATCAGGGGCTTATCCTATCATAGGTGATATAGATTGGATAACGCTTAGCCCTAAAAAGTTTAAAGCGCCAATTGATGAAAGTCTGGCAATAGCCAATGAACTTAAGGTGGTAGTGTTTAATAAATCGGACCTGAAATGGGCTGAAGAACATGCCCTAAAAGTGAATAACAACTGCCTGCTATACCTACAACCCGAATGGAGCAAACGTGAAATTAATACTCCATTAATTATTGATTTCATTAAGGAACATCCGCAATGGCAATTATCTTTGCAAACACACAAGTACATTAACATCCCATAATTTATGACCTGGATACAAGTAATAATATTAGGTATAGTAGAAGGCCTTTCTGAATTTTTGCCCATCAGTTCTACCGGGCATATGATTATTGCCAGTTCTATTATGGGAATCAATGACCAGGCTTTTACCAAGCTTTTTGAGGTGGTGATACAGTTTGGTGCCATCTTATCGGTAGTAGTGTTGTATTGGCGCAAATTCCTCGATTTTGCACGTTGGGAGTTTTACCTAAAGCTGGTGGCTGCATTTATTCCGGCTGCTATTTGTGGTGCCCTGTTTTCAAAAAAGATAGATGCCATGTTGGAAAGTAGCCTTACGGTTGCTATAAGTTTCATAGTAGGTGGTGTGGTGCTGCTTTTTATTGATAAGATTTTTAAACAGGGTAAAATAGAGAGCGATAAAGAAATTGGCTATCCCAAAGCCTTTATCATAGGCTGCTTCCAGGTATTGGCAATGGTGCCCGGTGTATCCCGTAGTGCTTCTACCATAGTAGGTGGTTTATCCCAAAAACTCACCCGCAAGTTGGCAGCCGAATTTTCTTTCTTCCTGGCAGTGCCTACCATGGCTGCTGCTACAGCAAAGAAATTGTGGGACTTTCACAAACAAGGCTTCACATTCGAGCATGGCCAGATGAGTATGCTCATAGTAGGTAATATCATCGCCTTTATTGTGGCTTTCATTGCTATCAAGTCATTCATTACCTATGTGCAGAAACACTCTTTCAGGGCATTTGGTATCTACCGCATTTTCGCAGGGGTAGCCGTATTTTATTTGGTTTCCTTAGGCATTATTAAGAAAGAAGGCGAAAAAGCCCCCGAAAAACCTAAAATGGAAATAGCTGCACCTGGTACACCAGCCCAGAATTAATTATTTATAAAGTCTAACTGCATTTATTAGGCTCAAAAAACCTATTTAATGCCCTATATACATTACTATCCCAATATTGACACTTTTGATAATTCACATGCCCCAATTGCCTTACCTTTGCCATGAGTTTTAGACAAATGGACGCAAATAGCAGCAGGGAGAAATGGAGGGTATGGACACCACTCTTTTTTTCTTTGGTTTTGATAGGGGGCATGATACTGGGGTTTAATCTGCGCGATACTTTGCGTAACAAGCGTGATATAGGTACAATCGTAGAGCGAAACGACCGCCTTGAAGAAATCATAGACCTTGTTAATGAAAAATATGTTGATACTGTAAATAGCAACCACCTCTATAAAGATGCGGTTTCTGGTATTCTAAAATCTCTTGACCCTCATACCGTATACATTCCTGCCGAAGACCTGCAAAGCGTAAATGACGACCTTGATGGTGGTTTTTCGGGCATTGGGGTGGAATTTTCTATTCTTAGGGATACTATTGGTATAACATCCGTTATTGAAAATGGCCCTGCCAGCCGCGTTGGTATCCATACTGGCGACCAGTTGATAAAAGTAGGCGATAGCGTTGTTGCAGGTAATGG
>CAIWHI010000440.1 GCA_903912435.1 uncultured Bacteroidota bacterium
CACCTGTTAATGAGGAGATACAAACTATAGTGACCCCAGCTGCAAACAGGAAGAAAATATGTTTTTTGCGTAAAAACTCACGAAACAGGAAGGTATAGGAAATGTAAAACATCATTGCGGCAGGTATTACAGCCACTGCCATCATGAATTTAGCCACACCGAAACCTGCTATAGAGGTAAGTTGGTAGTCGTTTTTGAGAAATATAGACAGGACAAGCAATACTATGATGTATAGTAGCCAGTAGCCTATGTGTAATACAAAAACAACCGAACGCTGCATTTTTCAAATTTGAGAAAGTGAGCAAGGATGTTCATTTACCGAACCACAGACAAAACTTCACGAGTAACAATTATTACGCTAAAGGGCTCATTTTATTGCTTTAACGCAAACTATTTCTAAAGGATATTATTTGAAGATTCTTAAACTCTAAAAATAACCCAGGTACATCTTCGACCTGGTGGCATATTCTATACAAATTTCATCACCCGCATTTAGTCTCAGGTAGTCGAAATAGTTGACCTCTATGCATTGCTTTATCTTACTATCTATATAGCAATAGCAAGCTCTGGTTTTCTCGATGCAGAGTTTTTTGCTTATTTGGGTACGTTCGGTGGTTTTCGTTTTATACCTTATATCTAGTTGTATATCTCTATGAAAAATAATCCAGGTCAGCCAGGTGGAAATATTAATGATGGCCAACAAGACACCAGTGGAGAATAAAAAATGCAGGGTTGTAAATCCATTATGAATAGTGTCATCGACATAAAAGAATACTCCACCAAAGGATACCATTACTGCCAAACCCATTAAAAAAAAGTAGACCCTTAAAAACCTTACTTTATCAGCGGCCTCGGTTTTGATTAGGTAATTTAATTCGCCATCGCTTAGTGGCTCTATATATTTTTGTAGAATTCGCTCCATATGAAATCATTTTAAAAGTTTTTAATAATAAATCCTCCGAAGCCCTGCCCTTTTTGGTGCAGGGCTTCGGAATACCAGCAAAGTTTAAAAGAGACTTAAGGTTATGGGGTTGAGGGTACGGACCTTATTATCGGGGCCAATAGCTTTGATAAACTGAATAAACACCTTATCTCCCGGTCTGGCTCTTGATTTGTAGAATTTTATATCTTTATTATCATCAAACCTGCAACCATTCATATTGGGACCCACATTGAAAGGGCCAACTACATCTCCTCCTAAACCCTTGCAAACCATATAATATTGGAAGCTGATAATTTTAAAAGACACTTCAAATTCGAAATCAACTGGCATCACTGCAACGGGTGCAATCTGGGACCTGAACTTACCTGCCGGCATATCGCCCTGAGACATTCCGCCTACCATAGCTATGGGGTCAGGTATCATTTTCACCCTAACCTTGTGTTCACCAATTTTCTTTGTGGCACCTTCCTTGGTTTTGGCCATCACATTCAGGGTTACATCTCCGGTTTTAGCCATATTGATGATGAAGTGTCCCTTATCCCCTGTAATGGTACCATTAGGAATATCGGCCAA
>CAIWHI010000441.1 GCA_903912435.1 uncultured Bacteroidota bacterium
ATGGCACCACAGTTTACTGCTATAAAAGGATTATGCTTGCGTGGTGAGAGTGCATGGATGATACTTGAGAAAACTTCCTTACCCACACCGCTTTCACCTACAATCAATACCGACAAGTC
The DNA here is from genome assembly GCA_903912435.1 of uncultured Bacteroidota bacterium. Lineage (GTDB taxonomy): Bacteria > Bacteroidota > Bacteroidia > Chitinophagales > Chitinophagaceae > Nemorincola. Next base: position 120 of record CAIWHI010000441.1, read on the forward strand.
GGTATTTGCTACCTGAACTGCTGTGTTCAGTGCAAAATTGAGTGCCGGTGAATTACCTATTATCCCAAATCTGTTTTTTATGCTCTGTATGTCCATTTTTTTAAAGTCAAAAGTCAAAATTCAAAAGTTAAAAAAGTCCTTTTCAAATATGAAATCTCATAGTGAAATATCATATCAAGAGCTTTTTTAGTTTCATGTGGTCATATCATTGGAGTATTAAATCAAAAATGATATTTGATGGTCTATTTTAATTTCAATTGCGCATACAGTGGGTGTTCTGGGTTTACTATCAGTTCTTGTCGTAATGGATGTATTAAAACATCCATTTCTTCCAGTGGGATTACCCCTAGCAAGGGTTCGGAATCTCCTGGTAGCACCATTGCACTTCCAGTGAATCTGCGGTTTTGAAATAAAAGAACAATAGGGGTAACCACATCACAATTGATAATACGGTTGTCTGCTGTTTGGGCTTTTTTTGAATCTACCACAGGCAATTGTAAGTATTCCTGTATTCGCTCATTAATCGCCAGCATATACGACCCTGAATCCACCAAAATATTCACTGGAAACCTTCTTACCTCATCCTCACTTATTATATGCCTGCGGGTCAGGGTTTCATCCTCACCATTTACCAATACCACATCTGCATATACCAGTCCCATATATTTACATTTAGACTCATCAAACTAAACCATCTCGCCTATAAGGGTGGCAGAAGTAGCCCTAAGCACTTTTACATGCACGTAATCGCCTTTTTTAAGATTTGGGTCGGTTTTAGGGAATACCAGCACCTTGTTCTGCGAATTCCTGCCATACCAGTCCTGATCTGTGCGCTTACTATTGCCTTCTATCAATACCTCAAAAGTCTTCCCAATATCCATCAGGTAGTTTTCACGGCTATGGTTATTCTGTAGCCTGATGATTTCTTCCAGCCTTCTTTTCTTCACATCTTCAGCTATATCATCTTCATACCTTCTTGCTGCAAGAGTGCCTGGGCGCTCGCTATACGAGAACATATAGGCCATATCGAACCTGCAATTATCCATAACAGATAGGGTATCCTGGTGTTCTTCCTCGGTTTCGGTACAGAAGCCGGTGATGATATCAGTACTCAACCCACAATCGGGCATTATTTCTTTTATCCTTTTTACCTTATTCAGGTACCACTCCCTGGTATAGGTGCGGTTCATCAATGCCAATATACGGGTATTGCCGCTTTGCACCGGCAGGTGGATGTATTTGCAAATGTTATGGTATTTAGCCATGGTATACAATACATCATCAGTAATATCCTTAGGGTGCGATGTGCTGAACCTGATTCTGAGCAATGGTGATATCATTGCCACCATTTCCAGTAATTGGGCAAAGTTCACATTGCGTGTCTCCACACCATTTTCGAACGGGTAGGTATAATAATAACTATCCACATTTTGGCCCAGCAGGGTTATCTCCCTAAATCCACGCTCAAAAAGGTCTTTACATTCGTGCAGTATGCTCTCGGCATCACGGCTACGCTCACGGCCTCTGGTAAAGGGAACAACACAGAAGGTACACATATTATTGCACCCGCGCATAATGCTCACAAAGGCAGTAACCCCATTACTATCCAGGCGCACAGGCGAAATATCGGCATAGGTTTCATCCCTGCTCAGTAATACATTCACCGTTTTCTGGCCACCCTCAGCTTCAGTAATCAATCCGGGCAGACTGCGGTAGGCATCAGGGCCCACAACAATATCCACCAGTTTTTCTTCTTCCAGAAATTTCGCTTTCAGTCTTTCGGCCATACAACCCAGCACGCCTATCAACATACCCGGATTACTATCCTTCACCTTACGGAAAGCCTGTAGCCTGTTGCGCACAGTTTGTTCTGCTTTTTCCCTTATAGAACAAGTATTGAGCAGCACCAGGTCAGCCTCCTCGAAATTGCGAGTAGCCCCAAAACCTTCATTATGTAGAATAGAAGCCACAATTTCGCTGTCGCTGAAATTCATTTGGCAGCCATAGCTCTCAATATAAAATTTCTTGGCAAATGCATTTGGGTCTTCCGCAAAAGGGGCATACGCCTCACCTTGCCTGTTTTCTTCTACCACTTTTTGCAGAGTCTCTGCCATAATTACCGATTCCATTGCGGCAAAGGTAAGGTATACCATGATATTTTGATTATTTATAGTGCAGTAGAATAGCGAAACACTATACCACAATCAGAATTAACTAATTTTGCAGCCAGGAGGATGGTTGATTAACTACTTCTGGTAGGGTAGTGGTATTCAATTTTCATTTATGTTGTAAAGCATGTATGAAAAGGGAAAATAAACAAGAATGGAGAAAGCCAAATAAATGCCCCATTGCCCAAAACCCTTGAAACCGCCATTCCCCCTTTGGGCGGTGGCCTATAGTGCAAACGAAGGGGGCAAGGGGGATGTAAAAAGGCTAAGGTCGGTTTAAATGCCAGTGAAGCGGCTATTCCCCCTATGAGCGAATGCATTGAGCGCAAGTGAAGGGGGTAGGCGGATGTAAATTGCTTGGGAAGGTTCAAACGCCCTGAAAGGGCTTGATATATTAGCCCGGGGCATCGTCCTGATAAGTTACGATGCCCAGTGACTTTAGCCATGAAAATGTGTCATCAAACTGTGAGAAGAATGAAAATTAATAAATGCCATACCCCCTTATTACCCGAATGCTGTTTTAACTTTTAACTTTTGACTTTTGACTTCAAAAAAACGCCTCCTGATTTTCGCCTGGGAATACAACGGCTACCATAGCAAGCAGGGTACTGCCCTTGCCCGCCGCATAACCCAGGTAGCAGAATCATTCAATGCCAATGGCTGGGATGTAACCGTTATCCATCGTGACATGCGGGAGGAATGCGGTGAACAACCATTTGTGGTAAAAACCGAACAAAATGGCATCAGACGCATCCCTGTAAAATTGACAGGCATATTAGAAGACTACCAACAAAACCCAATACTCAGGAAAATAGAAACCTTAAAGTACGTAGCCCTGCATGGAGACCGCACCTATAAATGGGCTAAAGACGTGGTGAACAACTACCCACAAATGGGCTTCACCAGGCCCGACTTAATCATTGCCTTCTATACCCCCCGGGCTCCCCTGTTTTTGGGTAATTA
>CAIWHI010000442.1 GCA_903912435.1 uncultured Bacteroidota bacterium
CCTTTTACGTTTTTAAAGACGTATTCCGTGCTATGTTAACAAATATACCTAGTGGAGACCCAATATTACCTGCAATGACAACAAAAATTGCCGGCCAGGCTGATCAGCGCACATATACCTACACCCCAGCGGGCATTACTCCTGCAATTAGACCTCGGAATTGTCGGGTTATCGCTTTTGTAAATAGTACTAATGGTACCGACCAGCATATATTACAATCCGCGGTTGCGCCTCTTGTGCCATAATAAATTAAATAGCTATTCAGAATTAAAAATGCCTTGTTTCTATAACAAGGCATTTTTATAAAAACAAATAATACTACTGTGAAATCTTATAACCGTTTTTCAATAGTCCTGATGACATGGGCATTTATTATCCTTGGTACAGGTTGTAAAAATGAATCTACTGCGAATAAACAAGCAGGTGAAAATGCAAGCTCCAAACAAGACCAACCTGCTAATAATGCACCTAAGATTGCGATACCTTCTTTTGAAGCAGACAGTGCTTGCGATTTCGTAGGAATACAAGTTGCATTTGGTCCACGTACACCAGGCTCTCCCGCTCAAAAGGCTTGTGCTGATTGGATGCAAAAAAAGCTAGTGAGTTATTGCGATACTGTTTATAGGCAGTCGGTAAATGTAGTAGGAGGAGATGGCAAATCTCTGCCATCTATTAATCTCATAGGTGTAATCAATCCTCATGCGGCAAAGCGTGTTTTACTCCTTACCCATTGGGACTGCCGACCATGGGCCGACCAGGATACTAAAGACAAGGACAAACCTATACTCGCAGCCGATGATGCCGGTAGTGGTGTAGGTGTATTATTGGAACTAGCCCGCCAGTTAAAAGACCATAAACTACCTGACGACTTAGGTGTTGATATCTTGTTAACAGATGTAGAGGATTACGGCCGCAGCCAGTGGGGCGAAAACTCCTACTGCCTGGGTACTCAGTACTGGTCTCGCCACCCCCATGTGGCTAATTATAAAGCTCAATTCGGCATCCTGCTCGATATGGTGGGCGCGAGGGGGGCACAGTTCCCTATTGAAGGTTTCTCGGCAAAATATGCTGGCGATGTGCAACAACAAGTATGGAAAGCCGCTGCCGATGCTGGTTATGCATCCATGTTCCCTAATGTGGCCAGTGTTGATATTACTGATGATCATGTGCCTGTAAATGAAATCAGTGGCATTAAAACAGTTGACATTATCAATCTGCAACCAGATATGGAACACCCTTTTGCACCCCATTGGCACACTCATGGCGACATAATGAATATTATAGATAAAACTACCCTCAAAGCAGTAGGTCAAACCCTGCTTCAGACATTGTTCACTACAGCATCTTCAAAATAATACAATGAGGACTTTTGATCAAATCATTATTATACCAGTTATTTTGACTGAAAAGAAATTGTTATTTTAATAGCAATCGAATATTTTCTACTAGAGTTTATAAGTTGGAATAGTATATTTGCCTCAAAGTAAACTAGACAATCAAGTACAAACCCTTTGGTGGTAAATCCCCATCAAAAATTAAAACATAGCCAATTGAAGTACCGTAATGCATTATTAATTGTCTTTTTGATTATTATCGCCGACCAGGTGCTTAAATTTTATACCAAAACCCACTTTACCAATGGCGATGATGTAAAAATCATGGGCGGTTGGTTCAGAATGCATTTTATTGAGAATGAAGGCATGGCATATGGTATGAAACTCAGCGAATCTGTTATTGGTAAAATTCTATTGTCTACTTTTAGGCTTATTGCAGTGGTTTTCGGTTTCTATTTATTAAAGCGCCTTATTGATAAAGGTTATGCCAAAGGGGCCATTATTTGCGGCTCCTTAATTCTGGCCGGTGCTATGGGCAACCTGATTGACAGCATGTTTTATGGCTTGATTTTTAGTGACAGTCCTTACTCTTGTTTCTCTGGCCAATATGATAGCCTGCACAATATGTTGCAAAATCACAACCCAAATACCTTAGCTAAACTTACTCATTTCGGAAGTGGATATGGTAAATTCCTTCAAGGGAAGGTGGTTGACATGCTTTATTTCCCTTTGGTCGATACCCGCTTACCTCGCTGGGTACCTTGGCTGGGTGGCAAAAGTTTCATATTTTTCGAACCGGTGTTCAATATTGCTGATGCAGCCATTTCTGTTGGTGTTCTAACTTTAGTATTTTTCCAGAAGCGATTTATACATAAATCATTAATTGCAACTGAAGTATTAGAAGCTACAACCCAACCTGAAACTAACTAATTCACATTACAAATCTACAGATTATGCCAGAAGAAACAATTACCGTCAATGTTTGGTTATCCGGCCGTAGCTATCGCCTTCGTATCAAGCCCGAAGAAGAGTCTGTAGTGCGCAAGGCTGTAAAGCTGGCTGATGAGAAAGTAAATGAAATGAAACGACATTATAGCGGCAAAGACGACCAGGATTTCATGGCAATGACGCTGCTTACTTATGCCGCTGATAGTGCTATAGAATCTTTTGCCAATCCATTATTACAAAACGAACTCCATCAATTATCAAGCAGAATAGATAAAGTAATTGCAAAAGAGGAGGCCGAATAAACTACGCCTAATTCAGCCCTTCAAGCATTAATTCCATTCTACTACCCCTGCTGCCCTTAATTAATAGTGCACTATTTTTTGGCTGATTATTTTTTACATACAATGCTGCTTCAGTTGATGTATTAAACCATTGATAATCTCCAGATATCCCTTCAAATTCCTTACCTACCAGTATCACATTATCCCATTTATGGTTGGCAATTAAGCCCACCAATTCCCTATGTTCATTCTGTTCTTCACTTCCCATTTCCTTCATACCACCTATCCATAATTGCTTGGCCGGCAGATTTGATAAGGCAAAATTTTGTATCGCAGCCTTCATACTGGTAGGATTAGCATTATATGCATCAAGTATTATTTGGTTACTACCTTTCTGCATCCATTGCGATCTGCTATTATCCGGATTATAAGCGGCAATAGCACGTTTAATATCATCAATAGAAACACCAAAATGCCGCCCAACTGCCACGGCGGCCATCACATTAGGAAAATTATATTCACCCACCAGGTGGCTTTCTATCAGGGCCTCGGCGTGACTGGTTAGTACAGCAACATTCAGGAAAACACCATTCATCATTTGCTTGCCAA
>CAIWHI010000443.1 GCA_903912435.1 uncultured Bacteroidota bacterium
CACACTATGTTCGCATGCTGCAAATGGGCCACGTATCAGGCTGCCCTCCAGTATTTCTACATCCTTACCTATGTATACAGGCCCTGTAGTTGCATTAATAATGCAGCCTGCATAAATATTTGCACCTTGTTCTATAAACAGATTTTCTTTGCCACTTACCGTAACGCCATCGGGTAGGGCAGCACTCTGCCTTCCTCCGGTTATCAATTGGTAATCGGCCCTCAATGCAAAGTCATTGAGGGAAAATATATCCCAAACATTTTTGAGTGATTTGATCTCCTGGGTATAATTGATAGGAGGTAGTCCCCAGAGGTGATCATGGAAGTCGGCATAGCCAAGATGGTTGTGCGCATGGCAGGCAGCTACCACTATAGAATCATAAACCAGGGCTTCGCCATCTTTTAAATTGCAGATAGCACGGCATAGGTCTTCATTGCCAAAAACTGTACCATTGATATACAGTGTAAGATCGTCGGTAGCATTTTTGGGGTAGGTAGCTTCAAGGTATTGCTCGGTAAGTGTACCGGTTTTGTTTTTCAATAAAAATTCCCAACGCTCACGCATGGTGAAGATGCCACATCTAATATCAGCAATTGGTCGGGTATGTGTAAATGGTAATAGATGCGGCCGGGTAGCATCATCAAATAGTATATAGTTCATGAGATAATTAAAAACCAAAAGTAGATAAATAATGGGTAATCTCTAAATTTCGGAAAATAGGGCGAAATTTGTTAGATTTGCAAAATGAATCCGGGCAATAAGCCGGTGAATATGGTATAAAAAAATACAAACATCAATGTCATGTAATTATTTGAATAAATATGATTTAGCTGTCCGGTAAATTCCGGAAGAACTATTTATTTATTTAAATTTACTAAGATGTTTATTTCAAAAAAGTACGGGAGAACCTATCAATATCCATTCTCTCCCGGTACTACAAGTGATGATAGGATTAATTTCAATTATTGGGATGATATAAGTAAAATCAAGGAAGTAATTCATACTGAAAAACTTGATGGGGAAAACAATTGCCTTAACCGTTATGGCGTATTTGCCCGTTCCCATGTAGCACCCACCATTTCGCCCTGGACAAGGACGATACGCGAAAAATGGGAACACCTGAAGAATGATCTGGGTGATTATGAAATCTTTGGTGAAAATCTATTTGCAATACATTCTATCGAATACCCTGAAATTGAATCGCATTATTTTGTGTTTGGTGTAAGGGAAAAGGATATGTGGTTGTCATGGGAAGAGACTTGTTTCATTGCCTCAATTTTCGATTTCCCGGTAGTGCCTGTGGTAGCTAGTGAGCAAGTATTGACTCAGCGATTAGATTATGAAAAGAAAATCCTTTCAATAGTAGGGCAAGCAAGCACGTTTGGTTCAGTGGATGTACAAACCGAAAAACCATGTACCTTGGAAGGTGTAGTTACAAGAAATATTGATAATTATAGTGTAGATGATTTCAGTAGAAATGTTTTCAAATATGTGCGTAAAGGGCATGTGAAAACTGATGAACACTGGACACGCAACTGGAAACGCGCACCACTAAAATGGGAAAGAAAATGTGGACAATAAGTAAAAATAAAGATTGGAGCCACTTAAGAGAACTGAACTGGGTGGCAGATATGGAGGGAGTGCCGCAAAGCCCAATCTACCATGCAGAGGGGGATGTAGCTATCCATACCAAAATGGTATTGGAAGAATTATGCAATCTGAATGAATATAAATGTTTGGATGAGCAGGCCCAGGAAATATTATGGGCTGCAGCTTTGCTGCATGATGTAGAAAAGAGATCAACTACTTTAATTGATGAGTTAGGGAACATATCATCGCCTGGACATGCAAAGAAAGGAGCACAAACAGCAAGGCAAATATTATATCGTGAAATTGTAACACCATTTGCTATCAGAGAAGAGATTTTTGGGCTTGTAAGGCATCACGGACTACCATTATGGATATATGAAAAACAAGACCCGATTAAATCGCTCTTAAAAGCTAGTCATGAGGTGAATACAAACTGGGTCTATATGTTGGCAAAAGCTGATGTACTTGGCCGGATTTGTAATGATAAAGATGAATTACTGTATAATTGTGAAATGTTCAGGGAGCTTTGTATTGAGCAGGAATGCTGGGGAAAACCCAAATTGTTTCCTTCTGAGTTGAGTAAGTTCAGGTTTTTTAGAAAGGAGGACCAAAGCCCGGATTTTTTGCCATTTGAGGATACCGAATTTAAAGTAATTGTTTTGTCTGGCTTGCCAGGGAGTGGAAAGGATTACTATATTTCTCAAAACTACCCTGGATATAAGGTAATATCTTTAGATGAAATGCGCAGATCTGGTAAAATAGATAGGAATGACACTAAGGGAAATGGTAGAATAATTCAGGCTGCAGGGGAACTGGCGAAGGAATACCTTAGGAATAAGATCACCATTATTTGGAATGCTACAAATATTACCGCACAGATGCGGGAATTGCTCATTAATAACTTCTCTGTCTATAATCCCACAATTAAGATTGTATATATTGAAGTGACTTATAGTACCGTGTTGAAGCAAAATAAAAATAGGGACAATCCAATACCTACAAAAGCTCTTGAGCACTTGGTAGGGAAATTAGAAGTTCCAAAGGCATGGGAGGCACATAAAGTAGAATATG
>CAIWHI010000444.1 GCA_903912435.1 uncultured Bacteroidota bacterium
GCCAGCATGGCTACCACTGGCTTTGAGGAGGTCGGCAGCGAGACATACCAGACTCGATGAATCCAATCCACCTGACAGGCAGGAACCTACTTTTACGTCCGACCTCAGGCGCAGTTTCACCGCATCAGTCAACAGAGCTTTTAGCTCCTGTACGGCTGAATCTCTGCTACCTTCCCATTGCTTAGGTTTCAATGTGTACCATTGTTTAATCTCAAAGTCGGTCCCTTCGCCCGATACATCCATGCGCATATAATGCCCACAGGGGAGGTGTTTTATCTTTGGGTCAAAGGTGTCGTTGGTATGGTCTACTGCCCCGGTTGCCAGGTACTGGCGAACAATGGGCTCGTTAAGCTGGAACTGGTAATCTGGCGAGGTGCGTATCTGCTTAATTTCAGAACCTATGTAGAGGGCTGTCTCGCCTTTGTAATAATAGAGCGGTTTTACCCCAAACCTATCCCGCACTGCATAGAATTCCTGCTTCTTTTGGTCGAGCATGAAAAAGGCGAACATACCATTGAACCTATCAAGGCATTTCACCCCCCATTGCTCCCATGCATGCAATATAACCTCGGTATCTGACGCTGAAAAGAACTGGTGTCCCAATTTTTCCAATTCGGACTTCACTTCAAGGTAATTATACACCTCTCCATTGAAACATATCGACAATCCGGCTTTAGGGTATACCATTGGCTGATGCCCTCCCGGTGATAAATCTATAATTGATAAGCGTCTATGACCGAAACCTACTTTATAGGGCTGGCCGGGGTTGAGGGTATTGTATTTCCAGAATGCATGAGTAGATGGTGCGGTATCTGCCCCGGCCCATATTTTGGGCGAATCGCCTGGCTGCCATGTAAGGAATCCCTCATCATCTGGCCCACGGTGCCTGATGATGCTACATGCATTTATCAGGTTTTGAGAACTTGTGTTTACCTTGTTATTTATTATAGATAGTATGCCGCACATTTTCTTTAAAGTAAAAAGTCAAAAGTCAAAAGTTAAAACTTGCCTTTTGGCAAATTAAAAAGTCAAAAGTTAAAACTTACAAATTCAAAAGTAAAAATTCAAAAGTAAAAAAAGTCCTTTCGTTACATTCTAAACATCCTTAGGCAAAAGTCAAAAAGGATGCCTTTGAATTATTTCGATGTATTTGGTGTTGCAAAATTGCTTTTTCACAACCAATCCTTAGAATTTGTGGCAAAGATAGCCTGATTAATGTCCTAATTATGAACTGGCTTTATGGAATTATTTTTGAAATAATCAGGAGCATATTTCAGAATTCATTATTTTTATATCAAAATGACCTTGCAAAAATCTCCCTTATGAAAAACTATTACTTACCATCCTCCAATTAATTCCTTTCTATACATCAGCAGCTCAAAACTGGCAATGCCTGCAAAATGGGGTACACAATTATTTCATTAATAGTAATGGATACCTAAGGACTATAAAGATTGACTCGGTACATACTTTTACAGATTCCACCATCTACTACCCATTCCATACTCCGAGATTTCATATCGAAGGATATACAACCAAATATGATTCGGTTCATAGTGGTTGCTGGCTGGGGCAAAAAGTAAAACAACTTAATGACGGGACTTATCTTTTTGATGATATCTGGGATAATAGTTTAATGATAAAAACCCAGGCGCATATAGGTGATAGCTGGACTTTTTACAGGGATACAAGCCATACCTGGTATATTGCAAAAGTGGTAAGCACTGATACCATGACTGTATTATCCGCACTCGATTCGGTAAAGAAAATTTCCATAACAGCCTATACGGCGAGTGGAATTGATTCTACCAACCCATTAAGGGATTTTACAATTATTCTTAGTAAAAACCATGGCTTTTGCCAGGTTTTTGACCTATATACTTTTCCATATCATCGACCCGATACCACCTATTATTTTGGTTTTGACTTTTTTATGGACAGGGTTAGCCTTGATTACCAATATATAAATGAAACCTCAGGCTCATTTCCAACAAGTAGTAATGCTGAATTCAAATTAGTTACATTTATTATCCCCAATGATACCCAAATGTATCATTGGGATAGTGGGGATTATTTTGATTGTACCCTGAATGATTATGTGTTTCTTCCAAAGCCATCACATACCACTGTAATTGAGAAATCAATATCCGGATCATCTATTTCATATTACCTAATGGGTACTCATTTAAAGGCTGACGGAGGCATTTCTACTCCAATTGTATCTCCTGTTATTGATGATTCAGGCAGGTACAGTTGCGGATCTTTTCGCTATTCAGTGATTCCCATAGGTATTATCACCGAAGGCATTCTTGGCGTTGGTTTGGATAAATTCGTGTTCTATTTCCCCGATGACACCACTTATTGTTCTAATGCCCCTGCCTATATTACTGTTGCTTATGATTTCCCCATCCCTTACTATCTAGAAATAATAAAATACAAAACAGGTATTGGCAGAGTTCATGCCGATATTTACGGATCTGATTATGGTGCTTATGTTGGCGATCTAATCTATTATTACCATAATGGTAGTAGGTGTGGAACTACAGGGCCGAATACAATTACAAATATCGGGCATCCAAAAAATGAAGTAATCATCTATCCCAATCCCGCTTCAACCTCAATTGAAATTGATTCAAAACTTCATACCCCCTACTCTATTTCCATGCAAAACCTTTTGGGGCAAACTTATGTCAATCTGGTCTCCTCAAAAGAAACTGAAACCATTGACATTAGTAATATCCCTGCCGGTATCTATATGCTGGTTCTATGTGACGGGGAGGGGCAAAGGGTTACAAGAAAGGTAGTGGTAGTGCATTGATGTAGACATAAGCCTTATAAAAATTAGAGCAATATTCATTAAAGAATATTCCATTCTCCACTTCCCTATTTCGATATATACACAATCAATCTATACTGGTGCAACTTATCACAAAAAAAGTAGGATAACAATTGCTTACAATCGTTATCCTACTCTCATATCTACAAATTCTACAAATCTAATCCAGGCTCTATTTTACCTTATCAGGGTAACATTGCCATGCTGATCAAACAGTTTACCATCACTTGAAATTGCCTGTGCATCATAAACATAAACAGCAAATGGTTCAGGTTTACCATTAAAAGTACCATCCCATCCTTCATCAATATTAGTTGTTTCAAAAACTTTCACACCCCACCTGTCAAAAACACGGAAATAATTTAAACTAGCAACCCCTGTCAAAATGACTTTAAGCCTGTTATTAATATTCCCCCCAGGTGCAAAGGCATTAGGAACATTTAACGGAGATCCCGGGTCTCTCCTGATACTAATTGAATCGGCCACCATACAGCCATCCTCAGTAGTAGCATGTACCACATATACCGTATTATTAGCAGGATTGGCGGTAGGATCAGCTTTACTTGTGTCGTCTAATCCGGTAGGCGGGAACCATGAGAAATATACACAGTTTGTTTGTGTAGGAATATGATATTGCTGGGCAGGATGAAGTACAACCGAATCTCCAAGGTAAATTATAGCGGCAGGTTTTACTTTCAAAGATACCCTAATAGTGTCCAAACAACCATACTGGCTTGTAGCTATACCTACATAATCGGTAGAGGTAATAGGCTTAACCCACGGCATAATAGAATTTTGATTATCTAAATACATAGATGGGTACCATGTTATAGTTCTGGTAATACCATACAAACTATCCTTCTGGTAAAGTGCAGGAATAAACTGTACTGAATCACCAGGACATAAAGTAGAATTAGTCATAGGGGCATCATACCTTCCGGGATAAACAAATATTGCAATACTATCCTTCACCTTACAACCTGCAGGAGTCTTCACAGATAATACCAATATAGTACTATCTGATGTTGCATTTGCTGTAAATACCACATCTGGTGTATTATTATGATCCAGGTGAATGGCAGGTGTCCAATTATAAATATAATGAGTATACCAATCTGGTGCTACAGTGGCATGGATGTGCAATGTATCGAACTGGCAGAGAGGTTTATTTCCACCCATATACAACGTAGGCACCGGCTGGACATCAATATGGAACGATCGGTAAATATCCGGACATCCCGGGAAGGCTGCTCTTAAAGTATATGTTGCACTTGTATCGGCTCTAATAGTAGGCTGCGCAATATTAGATAATGCAATACCGGCAGTAGGAGTCCAGTTATAAGATATAATAGGATTAATTGTAACATTAGGAATCACGAAGTCACCCTTACATATACCAGTATCTGGTGTGAATAAAGTTACTGTATCATAAACTATGAGTACATGAATAGTATCATAACGTGCGCAACCAGAATCATTTACTTTAAGCCAGAATGTACCGGATGTTGTTACTATCAATGAATCATTAGTAGTAGCTACTGACCAATAATAGGAATAACCACTATCATATGATTGCCATGCATTGGTTATTGTATCAATTTTACCTGTACAGTTGGCCACATCAGGCCCTAAATCAACTTTTGGCACCCTTCGGGTTGTAATTTTTATGGTATCCCTACCAACACAGGCCCCACTATCTACAATAACAGAATATATACCTGATCGTGTGACATCTAAATAATGGGTGGTATCACCATTGCTCCATAAAAAGGTGGAGCCAGGGAAGTAATTTCTCCCCCTTGCACTGTCCTGGCCTATCATTAATGTATCCCCAAGACAGATATTGGTATCAATACCTAAGTGAACAGGCATCAATGCCTTGTAAACAATAATTGTATCTGCTGCCCTGCAACCAAAAGGCTTGTAGATTGTTAAGATATACTGGCTACCAAAAAACGTAGATTGAACAGGTGAAACAGTTATTGCTGTATCAGTAGTATCATTATTGCTCCAATAATAAGCACTACTCAATGTTTGAGGTGATGGCATTAATGTAATAGAATCACTACATATTGTAGTATCATTACCTAAACTGAATTTTGCAGCATCAGGGTTAAATGCCAGGATATCGGTTATTTCCTGATTAGAAAGCTGGTTATTAAATATGGTTACGTCATCAATTTTACCATTAAATGCTCTGGCTCCGATATTAGAATAATCCTGGCCTAGGGTAAAAAATGTAGTAGCTGCAGGCAAAATAGAAGGAATAGATGGAAGTACAAAGAATCCAATCAGGGTACCATTAATATAAAAACGGTAACTGTTACCATTTTTTAATAATAATAGGTTATACCAATTGTTTAAGCCTCCCATTGTCATCAAATCAGTGGGAACATATACTGCAGGGGTTTGTTCAGCAAAAAGCACCGAAACTTTAGTTCCAGGCCCACCTGCACCATCATCCATCATGAAACCCCAACCTGAAGGGGGTATACCTGTTGCAGTTGTACTAGGATTACCATTGTATAAAATTATTGAATTCTGTGCTGCCATAGGATAAATCCAGCAAGAATATGTAAATGAATTATATGGACCTGATAATGGGAAAAAAGTAGAATAAGAAACAACATTATTAGTACCATTGAAATACCATGCCGCTCCTTTTACATTAAACCTATCTGTTGTATCAATAGCGGGGCTAGTACCAGGCAGAACACCTACAGTACCATTTATCAGGTCGTATCCACCACCACCATAGTCATGTAGATCGTTACAGAAAGGATACCAGGCCACAAGACCACTGTCGGGGAATGGATTTACATGCACCCTTATAAATGATAAACAACCTGTTGCAGGCATGGTATAGGATATCATTACTTCACCTGAAGATACACCTGTAACCACACCTAATCCAATACCACCAGAAACAACACCGGCAAGCGAATTGTTACCACTTGACCAGTTACCACCAGGAGTACCATCTGTGAGGTAGGTAGTTGTACCAGTGTAAACATTTACATAACCAGAAATAGGGGCAGGATTGGGGTTTACCAAAACAGCTGTTGATGTTTGGCAACCAGTACCTGGTAAAGTATACAGAATATTAGTAGTACCTGCACCAACTGCTGTTACAGTACCGGAAATAGAACCTACCGTTGCAACAGAAGTGTTTGTACTTGCCCATGTGCCACCACCTGCATCTGCTAGTATTGTGGAACGACCTGCGCAAACTACTGTACTACCTGTAATAGGATTAGGTAATGGATTAACTGTAATTGTAATACTGGAAAATACTGCACCAACACGGTAAATGATATTCGTAGTGCCGGGACTAATAGGTGTAACGATACCTGAAGTAGTTCCAACAGTAGCAATACCTGTATTGCTACTACTCCAGGTACCTCCTAGTGTAGCATCATAATATACCGTAATCCCCCCAACACACACGCTGGATGGGCCAACTACAGGAGCTACCTGAGCAAAAATATTATTGGCAAATAATAAGACAAAACAAAAAAGTAACAGCTTCTTCATAAATATTTATATAAGTGCAAAACAAAAATACAATACAATTTAACAAATTGTACTCCCACTTTTGAGTATAAAAAGTAAAATAACCACAAAGTAAACGATTTTATTGAAATCGCACTACTTTCTGTGTATATATAGACAGCAAAAATATTAAAATGGTTGGTGAATCTTCAGGAATTATTCCTGATAAAAAGGTGTTTCTGCTGCCTTCATAAATTCTGACCAAATATCATTTACTATTTGTGCAGCCGGCTTAATTTCCTTTATGAGGCTACTCACCTGGCCTATTTCCAACTCACCTTCGGTAAGGTTACCTTCAAACATTCCTTGTTTGGCCCTTGCACGACCTAATAGGGCTTGCATATCGTCAAGACTTACA
>CAIWHI010000445.1 GCA_903912435.1 uncultured Bacteroidota bacterium
ATCGAGAGAATTTAAAACGGATATCTCAAAGGTGAAAATTGGTGATACTACGATTATTGACGCCGATGCCTACAGGAACCGTAAGTTTAAAGGGGTAGTATCTAAGGTAGCAGTGAGTAGTAGCGCTGCTGCAGTAAGTGGTTCATCAGGAGCCAGTTCAGACCAGGTGACCAATTATACAGTACATATCCTTATCCTGCCATCAAGCTACGAAGACCTGACTGCGAAAATGACCAAAGGTAAATTCCCATTCAAACCAGGCATGTCGGCATCGGTGGAGATCCAGACCAACAGACAAGAAAATATCTTATCAGTACCTGTTAACGCAGTTACCACCCGCGATTGGCCCGATAGTCTAAAGAATAAAAACAATGGGGCTTCTGTTAATGACAATATCCGTCAGGTGGTGTTTGTATATGACAGCAAGACTATGATTGTGTCTCTTAGGGATGTAAAGACAGGCCTGCAGGATAATAAATACCTCCAAGTGACCGAGGGACTCAAGGAAAATGAAGAAGTAGTTTCAGCCCCATATGGCGCCATTGCCCGAATACTTGCCGATAAGACAAAGGTTCATGTGGTAGATAAGGATAAGCTGTTCGAGGCAAAGAAAGAAGGCAATTAATTATTAATGGTGAATTGTTAATGGTTAATGACCATCATTAACCGATGTGTTCATTCTCATAATTCGATTACGTATAACCATTCACCATTAACCACTAATCATTAACCATTAACCACTAACCATTAACACTAAACATATAGCATTCCTTACCTCTAAACATTGCCTTAGGGTCGGTTAATACCATTCCGTAGGGCTATGTTTTGTGAGGATGTATTATGGGGACTGATGAGTGATACCAGAGTATCTGCGAATTTATTTTCAAAACCATAATTCTTGAATAGTTGGGCTGCCTCGGTGGCATAGCCGTGACCCCAATATTCCCGTAGCAGGTGATACCCTATTTCAACCACCTGCTTGCCATTTACTTCCTGGGTAATGAGGCCACACATACCTACAAATTCGCCGGTATCTTTTATGATAAGCGCCTGAAAACCCAGCCTACCCTCTTGATACCTTAGCAGGCAGAAACCTATCCATTCATGTGCCCTTTACATTGGGGTTTTAGAATTATTATAACCTGCATACCTGGTGCACTCCGGGTCTTTCATATATCGCTCCCATATTACCGCATCATCTATCGTAACGAAACGGGTTAGGAGGCGAGATGATTCGAGGTGATCTTGATAGGTAGGCAATTAGTATATAGTAATTAGATGATAGTAAATAGTCGTTTTCAAATTGGTATTATTCTTGCATAATTTTTGGCAACTAGATTATTGAAATAATTATCCAATCTTCAATTATCCCCTTATAGCCTAAATCTTTTCTTAAATTCGGGTTTTAGCATATCGTGTACTTTGGTGTAGGGGATAAAAAAGCATGGGGTATTGAAGAAGTCGTTATTACCATAAAGGAAGGTAATGCCAAAGTCGCTCACATACATATCATTGATTACATAAGCAAATGTACCTGTGTAGTTGGGCTTGATAGGTGCATAATAATTCTTCATATCGTTCTCCAAGAGGGCTTCCAGTTTGGTGGTATCCACATTCATTATATCATTGAGGTGTAGTACTTTTTTGTTCTGAATATCAAGGCAATAGTAACTTTCTCGGGTATGTCCTTTTGGTATGGCTACATAGTAGCTTGCCTTTATTACTACAATCCCATTACCATTATACCATGGTTCGGCTACAAGGGTAAGGTAAAAGTTATCCTGGGTGGCTTGTCCATCATCTATTAGTTTTTTATAAGAGGCTATTTCCAGGCTATCCTTTTTATGTATATAATCATTTAGGTTATAGGCATTGATACCATCATGATCCAATGCATCGGCAAGCGCTTTTTCATACCAGGCTGCATCTTCCTTTTTCCATTTACTGCCAGGCACAGGTAACTTATAGCTACTGTAAATAATAGAGTGATTTTCTTCAGAGACAAAAGAATCGCGGTGAATTACCAGCTCGAAACGAAAAGTACCTTCGGGATACTCTTCTTTCAGGCTGATATTAGCATGTCCCTTACCATCAGCACTTTCCCATTTACCCTGTATACCTTCTTTTGAAATGATGATTTTACTTTTAGAGCCCGAATCGGTAAACTGGTCATTACGCACAAACCCGTAAATATTCATTTCCTGATTGATAACCGTGTCTTTTTTATAGGTGTATAATTCGGCCTGGGTGCTTTTATTTACAAAATTGAATGAGCCATCAATGGTATTATTCCACAACATCAGGTTCACGTGTATAGGATGCCCATCAATATTACCAGTATAGTGTTTATACCAGATTGACTTATCAAAAGGGTTTTTGAAACCATTTTTGAGTTGAGCACCAGATTGATTAGACACACCAATAAGTAAAATAGCTGGAACAAGAAGACGGTAAATACGCTGCATATTAATAGATTATCGTCAAAGATATTTCTTTCCTTTGGCTGTATGTGTGCTTAGGCATCTTTTTTTATGCAGGGTTGCTTTTAAAGTGTAATTATCCTAAAAAATTACTTGCACCAAGTGGCTGTTTTTTTATTAATTTGCCATCCAATTCAAAAAAAATATAGCCGATGTCCATTAATCTATGTGTAGATTGGGGTAATACCAATATCAAAGCAGCAATTTTTGATAACGATAAATTGCAAAAACAAGTGGTATGCGATGAGGGAACCACTGTTCAAAAAGTATTAGAATTAATGGATACTTATAAACCTGTTAAAGCTATTACCTGTTCTGTTGCTGTTCATGGTGAAGAACTGGATAACATGATTGTAAGCCGTATTAAAGGTGCAATAAAGCTGGATGCCAAAACCCGCCTTCCAATAAATAACGCCTATGGTACTCCCGAGAGCCTGGGTGCCGACAGGGTTGCATTGGTTTGTGGTGCTCACCTTACTAATCCTGATAAGAATAACCTGGTAATAAGCATGGGAACCTGTGTCACTTATAACCTGATGCAGAAAAACAAGACCTTCAGGGGTGGTGCAATATCTCCGGGTATGCATATGAGGTTGAAAGCAATGCACGATTACACAGATAAATTACCTGAAGTAAGCATCCAAGGCGACCTGTTGCTGGTAGGTTACGATACCGAAACCTGTATACGTGGCGGAGTGGTATTTGGCCTGGCTGCTGAAATTGATGGTATGATTAAGGAATATGAAGCTAAGTACCCTGAATTTAACGCCATATTAACGGGCGGTGACGCGGCATTTTTTGCAACCAAAATTAAAAGTAAGATATTTGCTGACCCTGACTTATTGTTGAAGGGATTAAATTTAATCTTAAACTATAATGTATCTTTCCCGCGCTAAGTGTTTGTTCGTTGTTTTGTTTCTTTATCCGAGTACAAGTGCATTAGCTCAGACGGGATCAGGCTTCAGCAACCCTCTTAACGGACGTGAAAACGATCCATATTCAAAGTACGGCATTGGTGAATTGGTAAATGCTAATAATGTAATATTGAAAGGTTTGGGTAGTGCTACATCTGCCTACGAAAACCCTTACTACATTAATAGCGATAACCCTGCATCTTATGCATCACTGCAATTAACTACTTTTGAAATGGGCATGACTGCCAGTACAAGAGTGGTTACAGGTAGTCTAAACGGGGTATCAACAAGTTATACCACAGGTACTGCATCTATATCCTATATGCAATTGGGTATCCCATTATCCAGGAAAAACAATGCAGGTATGTGCATAGGTTTCAAACCGGTATCACATGTATATTACAATCTGGTAGATTCCACATTCAATACACCTATAGGTACAGTTTACAATTCCAACAATGGTGAAGGCAGTTTGAACTATGCCTACATAGGTGGTGCAGGCAGGATTAAAAACCTAAGTTTTGGCGTTAATCTTGGTTACCTTTTTGGCACTATTCGTAAAACAACTGCTGTAGTGCCAATTGATACTGCCGTTACTAACAGAGCTTATACAACCCAATATACCAATTATACCCGTATTGGAGGTATTTATTGGAAAGCAGGTGCTATTTATAAGGCCAGAATAGATTCACAATACACATTACGTATTGGTGGAACCTTAAGTATCCAACAAAAAATCACTGAACATTTGGATGCTTTCCAGATAAGTAGTTATAATTTTACAGATACTAATGCAAATGATACAACTAGTAGTTTGGTGAATTCCAAGGGAAAGCTTACCATGCCTACTTCCTTTAGTATAGGTCTAATGCTTTCTAAAAATGACAAATGGAACTTATCTGTCGACTATACATCTACCATGTGGAATGGTTTTAAGAGTACTCCTGATACTGGTATGACGTATGGCATAGGTAGTGGTTCAAGCAGGTTCAGCCTAGGCGGAGAGTTGACTCCAAACATTAATGATATCCGCACTTACTCTGCAAGAATGACCTATCGCTTTGGACTCTATTTTGGCACTCAAAATATCTATCTGAGTAATACAACATTACCTGTATATGGTTTCACCGGTGGACTTAGTTTCCCAATTAAAAAGTCAACATCGCATCTGAATACTTCGATAGATATAGGTAGATTGGGTGCAACTACCAACAATCTGCTTCAGGAAACTTATGTAAGATTCAGCCTTGGAATGACATTCAACCATATTTGGTTCGTGCAAAGGAAATACGATTAGGAAATTAATTTAACCAGCACTCCATATCTCAAGTCTACCTTAATATTAGTGACAGAATGAGAATACAGGATTTTATCAATAGCACTTCTTATATTAAATCATTAACCTGGATGTTGATACCGGGTACTTTGTTTTTCATACTACCCTCCTGCACCAACAATCCTGATGAAATAAGAGCACTCACAGGTGGTGGCCAAAAAACAATGGACCATGCCGAGCAGGTAACCATCATCTACAGCAAGGAAGGCAAAATTAAAATGAAACTTTATGCTAAAGACTTCGTAAAGAATGATTACGCCAAACCTCCTTATATTGATATGAATAATTCTATACGGGCGGAGTTTTATAATTATAGTGGATAGCTGGAAAAAGAAATTAAAGCAGATTCTTAACTTTATTATGAATCTCAG
>CAIWHI010000446.1 GCA_903912435.1 uncultured Bacteroidota bacterium
CCACTGCAGCCAGTTACATCGACACCGCAGCTAACGATACTTACAATCCAACCCGTGGAACCTTAGTCGGTCATGATGTGGATGCCGATACTACGCTTACTTACGGCATTGAAGGCGGCACGGTAGTCAATGGCTTCAGCTCAAAGATGGGCACTTATGGAACGTTATTGGTCAATACCTTAACGGGTGATTACACCTTTACGCCAAATGACTCTTCTATCGAAAGTCTCAAAACTGGCGAGAATCTGACAGAAAGTTTTACCGTAACCGTGAGTGATGAAATAACCACCACCCATGCTGCTTTCAATGTCGACCTGACTGGCGCAGATGAAACTCCACCTGTTCCCACTAATACCGCTTTTTCAACTGGAGGTACCCTTTCTAAGGAAACATTTCTCGCCATTTTGTCAATGGATGCTTATAACCGGGAATATGGGGCTTGGGTCAATGTTAGTGGTATAAAAGGTGATTCAAAGCTTGGGGATGCCACCATCACGCTGGGCTCTGTACTGGCAAGTTCTCAATATTCACAATCTAGCTATGAAAGTTGGAAAAGCCATGATTTTTACGCCATTCAATATACCTATAACGGTGGTGATATTAATGGACTTTCCTTGGGGAAAAATATTATTTCATATCGAGGAACGGATGCTTATGAATTTGCTGAAACTAGTGACTTGTTGGGAGGCTGGATGTTGGGTATGGGCTTGGTTAATGGCCCATGGGAATTTGCTAGTCAAGGTAATTTAGCTATTGGCGCTTATGAAGCGGTTATGCATGGTCGGCCCGTATATCAAGAATCTGGTGATAAACCAATATTAACTGGTCATTCTTTAGGTGGAGGATTAGCTGGTTATATAGCAATGTTATCTGGGGCAGAAAGTATTGGTTATGACTATATGCCATTTGGGGTTGCTGCATATTTTGAATTTGGTAAAAATTTAATCGATAAAATTTATACTGACTATTTAAGTAATGATCCAGTGGTTTCTGATAATGCAAGCAACTTAATTACCGCTCTTAATGAGCAATTTTCTACTGAAATTTCACGTTTAGATCATGAAGATGGTAGTACACAGATATTTTCTTTAAGAGAAATTTTTGATACTGATTTTTTGGATATAACTATAACCGATTTACCTAAATTAAAAGATTTTGTTTCTACATTTTTTGTGAAACAAGTAGATATTGCAATATTGGCAAAAAGTTTGGCTAACGCTATACCTGCTAGTTATTTAGAAAAATGGGATCTTCATATTCCTACTTTTAGTGATTTCCACGGGGTGTCTCTTGAAAATGAAGTTTTAGGTACCGTCCGAAATGGAACTATGTCTGAAACTCTTGTTGCTGGTGTAACTGAAATTTTAAAAATTTTTTTGGGTAAAAAAGGTTATTTAACAGGTAAACTCATTTCTGATATTGCTGATGGCCTTTCGTATAATGTAGAACAAGGTCAAATTTGGGCAAACAATCAACTTAATTCAAGTGATAAAACTGTTTCAACAACAGGGTGGACCGATGCCGATACTCGGGATAGGCACAGTTATGCCACGTTAATAATAG
>CAIWHI010000447.1 GCA_903912435.1 uncultured Bacteroidota bacterium
CTTTTATCAACCTGCGTGTAAGAAACACCCGTGGGAAGGGTTCATTTTTAATGACAATAAAAGGATAGGTTTTATCGTCTTTTAGTGCAATATTGAACCTCGGTTGGTAATGCTTGATTAATGAGTTTTCAAGTAAAAAAGCATCATGTTCCGTATCTGTTACCGTATAATTAATAGAGCAGATAAGCGATACCAGTTTGCGGGTCTTATAATTATCGAGGTTTTTGTTGAAGTAAGAACTAACCCTTTTGCGCAGGTCTTTGGCCTTGCCTACATAGAGCAGTTCGTTATTTTCATCAAAATACTTATAGCATCCCGGCTGGTGGGGCAAGGATGCTATAACATTATTAAATTCCTCTTTGGTCATCTATTATAAGCAAGGATTTTTATAAGGAAAGATACTTACCTCATAAAATCGTAGGTAAGCACTTCAAATTTCTTTTTACCAATCAAAGGCTTATCATCGGTCTGTATTTGTATTTCCTTCAATGGGCTATAGTACAGTTTCTGGAGCACCTCATGGAAAGGTGACTTTTTCTGGGTCACAATATAGATCCCTTTTACTTTACGGGAATAATTATCTATTGATATCAACAATTTACGGGTAAATAAATCATCTTCGAGGGCCTCATAAAAGAGATTATGTGTCCCATCTTCCTGGTCAAACTGACTAAACTTATATTGTCCCAAAAATTTACGGTCACTAATGTCGGTCTCAAAAAACACCTTAAAAATTTCGGCCCAATAAAGTGTATCTGTGCTGGTAAAACTGCTGTCTATTTTATCGTCGTGCCTTATAGATTTGATTATAACAAACGACTCCCCCGAATAGGTATTCCATTCATCAAGAGCAAATTGTTTAATGGAAAAGTAATTACCCTTTATATTAGGATCTACCTCAGCCTTAGTTTTCTCTTTACATGATGAAAATACTGCTAATAAAACTACCAACAGTAATCCGTAAAATAACTTGAATTTTTTCACGGGATAAAAATAAGAAAGTTTACCCTGATTGCAATTCTGAATTTGCAGGAGTATTGGGTTCTTTATCATTTGATTAAGAACTAACCTGACACCATCGTGTTTCCACACCTCCACAATAGGTATTTATACTATCAATTTCAGTACTATTACCATGCTAGAATAATAATTTCTATAGCAATTTTACCTCATCAAAAAACAACGTTATGACCGAAGGATTACCACAAACAATACGTCAAAATAAAGAACCCGATTATATGAACAAGAACAAAATAAGTATGGCCCTGCTCGTAGTTGGCATTATTGCCCTTGTACTAGGTTTGTTAATCCAGACAAAAATTATTTTTTAGTTTTTCTAAAAAATAGTTCATCTTATTTATGCAATTCTGGTAACAGTAGGCCTCACGCCGCTAACAAGCCCATTAATTAATAATAAGCCGGGATGCTTACCTGGCTCAACGCTTCCAATTTCATTGTCCATTTGTAATGCTTTCGCACCATTATAGGTACCCCAATTTAATAGTGTTTCCCAACTAAGATTAGGAAAATGCTCCTTAAGTGTATACAATTCAGATAGTATACATAATTGATGATTTGAAGCCAGGCTATCCGTCCCTATGCAAATCATACAGTCATTAGCCATCAGCATTGGTACATCAGGCAAGGTATTTTCTATATACATGTTTGCATTAGGGCATAAGCACCAATAAACACTATTCCTGCCCGAATTGGCAAATACCACATCCTCCTGAGTAGAATAAGTATTGTGTACCAATATAAGTGGGTGCATAGGCAACAACCATCCCCCATAAGATTGCAACGATGTTTTTCCGGTTGGCTCAAACAAGCTATCATCAATGCCCAAACCGGCCAGCAATTCCCTTACAGCACCCTCTTTACGCTCATAAAATTTATTCTCCTCCTTGCTTTCCTGATTATGGATGGAAACCAAACTACCTTCCAAATGGCAATCTATCAAACCAAATAGCGCCTTTGATACTGAATAAGGAGCATGAGGCGTAATAGATTGCCTCTGTATTTTTCCTGATAATTCCTGCGCTTGGAACTCATTAAATGTAGCCTCGCTAAACCCAAATGACCGTTTCGCATTGGCTTCAATAAAACCAATTGATTCTATGAATGTGTGAAAATGAAGTTTCCCTTCAGCTCTCAAGCCAAGTGTTTCAGCAGTATTGGCAATATCCCCTACAGCAACTACGCCATTGCTTACCAGATCATTAAGTGCCTGATATCTGGCCTCCAGTTTTTGCTCTGCTGTAAAATCATTCCTGTGCCGGGGTATGGATCTTAAAAATGGAATCAATCTGGTATGCTCAGGAACCAACCCATGCAGGTGGGAAAGTTCCAAATGACAATGCACATTTACAAATCCCGGACAAATCACACCCTCATAGTGAACAGCATCATTTACCGGGCCATCTATAACAGCTAAAATTTCACCATCTTCCCCTACCTCTATCACTGTCCTATCAGGTAACCATTTATGACCATCATGTATCCTATCAGCAGTAATAAATCCCATAAACATAAAACTAAAAAATGTGCCTCAAATAAAGATGTCCCAATCTACAAAAGACAGGGACACCAAATATATTACCTTAATAAACTACTAATTCTTAAAATGCTTCAACAATACAATCTCCCTTTCGTCCAGGTAACGCCACTTACTACGGGGCAGGTTTTTCTTGGTAAGCCCTGCATACATCACCCTATCCAACTTTTCTACAACATATCCCAGCGATTCGAAAATCCTGCGCACAATGCGGTTACGCCCACTATGTATCTCAAGACCTAATTCATTTTTTTTCTCCAAAAAGGCGATCTCATCCACTATAGCCTTACCATCTTCCAGCTCCACGCCTTCCACTATCTTTTCCATATCAGCAGCAGTCAGGTTCTTATCAAGCGTTACATGGTATACCTTTTTGATTTCATAAGCCGGATGGCATAATTTCTGGGTAAGGTCTCCGTCATTGGTAATCAATAACAACCCGGTAGTTTCCCTGTCCAGCCTGCCCACCGGGAACAGCCTGTCTATACCCGAATTACCTACCAACTCCATTACTGTGCGACGGCCCTGCGGGTCGTCATTGGTAGTAATAAAGCCCTTAGGCTTATTGAGCAGGATATAAACCATACCCTTTTGTGGAGTAAGCTTTTTACCACTCAAGGTAACCTTATCTTCTTTCTGTACCTTATACCCTGGGTCAATAATCAACTCACCATTCACCTTCACCTTGCCTTGCTTCACCAGTTCAGCAGCATCACGGCGGCTACACTCCCCACTATGGGCTATGTATTTATTCAGCGGCATTTCCAGACCCGGACCCTGTTTCTGGGTTATGTCCTTGTCTTCCATTTCCGCATCATCATCCTCGTCGGTCTCTACCTTATATTTTTTCTTCCTGCCACCAGAGTGGTCATGAATTATTTTCTTCTTTTCGCCATATGGAGTAGCCTTTTTTTCAAACGGGCGTTTCGGCCTGTCCTCATTTACAGGTTCTTCTAGCTCACCATATACCTTATCTTCAAACACCTGACGCTTAGCAGGGTCATCATCATCCAAAACCTTCTTAGGGTTATTGAATGCATTTTTTAATACGCTGTCGAACCGTGGTTTTTCTTCCCCGGCCCATTCATCATCTTTTTTTTTAAATGGTCTACCTGGTGCACCGTCCCTATCCGTATTGCTCTTCTTAGGGCGCTCACGGAATGGACGACTATCTAAAGGCTTATTAGGCTTATCAGATCCTCTGTATGTTTTAAACGAACCATCTCCACTACCCGATTCCCTTTTACCTTCAGGTTTGTTTCTCCTGTCCTTATAAGGTCGACTGCCTTCTTCACCTTCCGGCCTTGGTCCGTCACTTTCTGTCCTATCATTTCCCCTAAAAGATGGCTTATCAAAACTACGTTTTGGCCTGTCGCTGAAAGGCCTGCTTTGCCCCTCACGCTTAGGTCCGTCGAATGATTTACGAGGGCCTCTTTCTGCCCTGCCTTCTCCACCTTCTTCCTTATTAAAATCAGGCTTAGGATATGGGCGTTTTTCGCCATCACCAAATGGTTTCCTATCCCCGAAAGGTTTCCTATCTCCTGCTGGTTTCCTGTCGCCAAATGATTTTCTCTCACCAAATGGTTTCCTATCACCATCACCACCACCAAAACTCCTTTCAGGCTTGTCGAAACTGCGCTTTGGTCTGTCACTACTATCCCTGCCTGGGCCATTAAACTCCCTCTTTGGCCTGCCTGAATCACTACCCGATTTGCGGCCCTCAAAACCCGAACCACCTGTTTCAAACGATCGCTTGCTCTTTCTGAACGTTCCCTCAGGCTTAGCATCACCACCCGTTGCCCTGCCAGAATAAGGCTTAGACCTACCCGATGATTTTGAATCACCATCAGCCGGCGGCCTACCATCATAATTCTTCTTTTTAGGTGGCCTGCTATCTTTACTGTAAGACTTTGGGCCATCATCTTTTTTGAATGATTTTCTTGAACCCCCTGAAGAATTAGATGAACTATTTCGCATTTTATTTTTTTACACTTATTAATAAGGAACGTTAGTTAAATGGAATATACCATTTGGCCCAGCTTGTTTATTTTATGCAAGGCACAAAATCCGTGAATAATGAATTATTAAAGGACTTATGCAACACCGCAGAAAAGAAAAAGAGCAAGTCAGATAGTAGATTTTATTTAATTATCATTCCTGAGCGGCGAAGATACGATGTTTTACCCACTTGAAGGGGGAAAAGGCGTTGCCCGTTGGTTAAATAAATCATATTAAGTTAACAATGGCTTGGGTTAAAACAAATAAACTGATAGCAAAAAAACAGACAACTATACAAAACGCTATACATTCTTATTTCTCTCCAGATTGTGGCCCACCACACCTTAGAAATTAGTTTTAGTTAATGCTCCATTTAGTAAACCCTATTCAGAACCTCAACTCTATTTCATAAATCCATCCCTGAATCACACAAAAAAGACGTGCCAGGCACGTCTTGCAATGATAATATGATTTGGTTGGGTTAGTGAGAAATTCTAACGTTAACCGCATTCAAACCTTTCTTACCATTTTGGACGTCGAAAACTACCTTATCGTGCTCGCGGATTTGATCTTTAAGACCTGATACGTGAACAAAAATGTCCTGACCGCCAGATGATGGCGTAATGAAACCAAATCCTTTAGTTTCATTGAAAAATTTTACTGTACCTTCTTGCATTTTGAATTGAATAAAAAATTAGTAATAGGCAAATCTAATAACTTTTTATTAATTCGCAATGAAATTTATTTTTTAACAATGAAATAATGAAAGGTAGGACTGGCTTGACTAATGTGTTTATTTACCACACGTAAATTATATTTTATACATTTAATTTATTTGAAACCATATAATTCACATCCATTTATGCACAAATACTGAAATAATAAAGAAAACTATTCTATACCCTATTGAATAGCTTATTGTCCCAACTTTTATACAGCTATTGGGCTTTTGTTGCGATAGCACCATTCATCGGTAGCAATGCTATTGGGCAACAAAAACTAAGTAATTCCAATAAAGGACAATACCCGCAACTGTGCTGCGGGTATTGTCCTTTATTGATTATTGCCAGTCAGTTCTA
>CAIWHI010000448.1 GCA_903912435.1 uncultured Bacteroidota bacterium
GTTTTTAGCTTAATTAGGTCTTTCTATGCTAGGTATAAGGGCTGTCTATCGCATGTGTTAAATAATTATAAACAACAGCCCTAATGGCGGCTTCTATTTGGTAATTATTTGTTAATTGAACTAACAAATGAGTGGATATTAAATTTGTTTAGTCGCCTTTTATGCTCAAATTAAATTTTATTATGCTAATATTGCACCCCCGTATTTCTACTGAAAAAGATAGGTAATTGGCCCTAAAATCGCTCATTTCTTTAATAATACGTGAAAAAAACGGTATAGCGTTACGTGTAAAATACCCCCGTTTTGAAACTGGAAATGTCATAGTTGTGCCACAATCTTTGCCGACAACAAAAAACTAACAAATATGGCAATTCCACCAAATGGCTGCAACGTATACCTTTCAGAATTAACAACAGGCAAATCAGATTTCGATAGCCATTACTCATTAAGTAATACAGGGCTCAATTCTAATTTCAATAAAAGTCTAACAGTAACCTGGGCTGCATTTAATGCAATGGTAGATTCTATTACCACCAATCCAGGCAATGTACCATATGTAGCACCCGAAGACCTTGCAATAAAATTTATTCACCGTTTCGAAGCTAATACCAGCACATGGTTCCTTACAGCAGTACTTTGCTCTATGGCACCTCCAGATATCAATGGTAATCGCTTACTCACCGAAGTTCAGGGACAGAGGTATGACCTAAAGAATGGTGCCATCACCCCATCTGCTTTCCAGGGGCAGTACGACCAGGTTTATTTTGATAGTTTATATTATTGGGATGGTAATGCATGGACTGCCATGAGCCCTAACCTGGAAGCTAAATGGAATGTTTTCCCATGGAAAATAGAACTGAAAGCTCTTTATGACCAGAATTTCGCAGTTTATACCCCTACAGGCACAGTTAGCCTTATATTTGATAGCTGCTCATTCTACTGCGATGTAAATAGCAAAACCAAATTTGCCGATGTAGCCTATGCTCACTCCGTAGCGGTTTATATTGATAATGGTGGAACCATCCTCCTTGATAATGTTGCACCACCAGCTAATGCTATTTTTGTTGCTAAGGCGGCAGATATGGCTTGCTTATGCCCTCCTAATTGCCCATGGTATTCTTTGGCGGCAGGATTACATTGGTAATTATTTAGAAACAAACAATTTGGTTATTAAATAAGAGTTTGTACATTCAGGGTGTCTATTGATTAATAAACATCCTGAATGTATGCAAATTGCATTTATTATACTATCGATTATTTCCAACCTTCTAGTAGTTTTACTAGGATTTATTACTTTTAAATCGCATTCGAAGTCATTTAATTATATTTTTTTTAGTTCTATATGTGGGATTATTGCTGAATTATCTGGTATAATTGTATCAAATTTGAATGCCAATAATGCTGTAGTATATAATGTTTTTATATTGGTGAACACCGCAATAATATTTTTTGCTGGAACATTTTTCCTTTCTAAAAAAAATGTATCAAACTTATTTATAGCTCTTTTATTGATTTGGGAATTGTTTTGGGTTTATAGACTAATTTATAGCCCCTTAGGCCATTTTTCTAATAACTCTTTTATCTCAGCATCTGTAATGCTTGTGCTATTATATATTGTAGTGTTGTTGGATTTAATTCAAAGTAATAAACCGATTTCAGAAAATTTGCAGCCATATTTATTATGTATAGCTATACTTATTTATTACGCAGGAACCATACCAACTTTTGGCCTTTTGGACTATCTAATGCAACATTATCCAAAAATTGCGAAGAATCTTTATTATATAAATAATTCCCTATCTATTGCCTATTATACTACTCTCTCCTACGCTTTCTACCTATACATCCCAAAAAAATCACCTGATAAAAAGATAAATAATGCAGCCGTATGAGATATTATTTACGGTATTCCTAACCACTACTATAATATTGCTACTTGTGGCGGGGGTGGTTATTACCTTGTTTATTACCGGCAGGCAGCGAGTGGGGCTTGATGTGAAAATGAGCCAGATGCAGGTAGACTACCAAAGGGAGCTGCGCTCGGTGCAAAATGAGGTGCAGGAGCAGGTGCTGAGTAATGTGGGCCGCGAGCTACACGATAATATAGGCCAGTTACTCACCGTGATGCATGTGCAAATGGAGCAGAAAAAGATGATGCAGCCCGAAACTGAGGCTGCCCTCAACCCCCTCCACGAAATCCTCACCCATGTAATAAAAGAAGTAAGGTATCTGGGCCGCAGCTTGAATAGCGAATTGCTGGAA
>CAIWHI010000449.1 GCA_903912435.1 uncultured Bacteroidota bacterium
CATCTCATGCTATTTTCTTTCAAAATCCAAATGGATCCTTCGTAATGGAAGATTGCTGGATGTATGGCTCTGCTGATGAGGTGAGGGTATCAACCGGGAAAGTACATATAATGAGAAACACTTTGGAAAAAATGGGATACACCGGTGGTGATGGATATAACGTGAAACATGCTACAGTAGGTGATATGGCCTTTAATTTATTTGTTGGCAGTGCTACTAATGGTACAAAAGCATCAGACAAGGGAGCATGGACAGGGCCACAGACGAATGTGACTATGTACAATAATACTTATATCAACTGCGGTTATAGAAGGGCCTCAGCAGGTAGGGGTGGCTGTGTTGATTATGAAGAAGGAGCAAAAGGCATCGCTTATAACAACCTGGTGGTAAATTGTAAATTCGGGCTAAGGGTTGTGAATGGTGCCGGTACTTCTGCAGACACCCTACATCTTACTTACGGAAACTCATATTACTATGGCGATTCATCAAATATTGTTAACCAGTTTTACCCACAAGGGTATATCACTCATCCACAAACTTCTGATATCCCATTACCAAGTTCATATCTACCTGCAGGCTATACACTTGGTGGAGTATATACAGCCAACCAATTAATAGGACAAAATAACCCTAAGTTTGTAAATTATCCTTTGCCCGCTCCTGCAACTATGGCCATTGCTTATGTAGGCAATTTTGATTTCCATTTACAGAGTAGCTCACCAGCTATTGGTAAAGGATTTACCGGCTTCTCCCCCATTTCTCCTATCCCGGTTGACCCTATATATGGTGCATCTGAAATTACCCTACCTGGTTCAGACATTGGCTGTTACCAAAGTAATGGCACCGGTAACCAACACTAATAATATTCCCCCAAAAGGTAGATACTATAAAAACCAAAAAGAAGGATTTCAAAATCCTTCTTTTTGGTTTTTATATAAGTTAATCAATTTGAAGAATTCCCTCTCCTCAGATTTTAATTCAAAAAATCTGGCACTGTTTTTGCATTTTATTTTATTGGAATAACAAATTCTCTTTTTATATTCTAAAAATATACTAAATTTAGAGAAGAATAGTTATACTTGCAGTAAACCTTGTTTTCCGACGACAATCCTATAGAATATGAGAAAGCTATTGTTTTTATTTCTTGCCGTCTCTTTTACCAATTGCAACCTCTGTGTTGCAAAGAGCCTAAGTACAGAAGAGGTACTAGCGTTGATCAATATTAATACCAAAATAGCTACTCCTGCCCATGTATCTAAAATCTTGGGCAAGCCAGCTGATATTGAGGAAGGCCGGAAGCGAACTACCTGGTATTATAGCAATGACAATAACGATGTTACCATATCATGGAACAACAAATCTGATGCCTTAGAGCGGTTCTATTTCAAGAAGACCGGTTGCGAAAAAGCCAATTTCGATTTTAGTGTTGGCAAGAAATTACAATCAGGCACTACCGATATCTACCAGGCTATTAAATTATTGGGGCTTCCTGATGATATGACTGTAAAGTCGGTAACACAGGTAGTGCATTATGAATACAAAAACAGTGCACTCAGATTATTTTTCCGCGATAGAGTATTAGTAGACTTCACCCTCCTTAGCAATAACAATTAATCATTAACCATTAATCTAAATTTCTTCTATTTTATCCTGTTTATTATTTGTATCAGGATGAAAATGAAGAAATACTATTCGAGCCTTAGAGGCTCCGATTACTTTTGTTAGTTCCCTTTCAGTAAGTGTCTTTATATTTTTCACCGACCTGAAAGCTTTTAGCATATCGATAGCGGCCTTCTCACCTATCCCCTTTATATCCTCAAGTTCATTCTTTATGGTCCCCTTGCTCCTTACCTGCCTGTGGAAGGTAATACCAAATCGGTGCACCTCATCCCTAATCCTTCTTATTAATAAGTGCGCTGCGGCATCAAAACTCAGTTGCAATGGCTCACTATCCCCCGGAAAGAAAATCGATTCTTCTCGCTTAGCAAGGCCCACTAATGTCATCCTTCCGGTAAGCCCTAATTTTTCAATACTCTCCATTGCAGAACTCAACTGTCCCTTACCACCATCTATAATCACCAATTGTGGCAGTGGCACATTTTCATCCATCAACCTTTTATATCTTCTGTAAACGACCTCGCTCATTGAGGCAAAATCATTAATGCCTTTTACTGTCTTGATATGGTAATGTCTATACTCCTTATTGGCAGCAAGGCCGTTTCTGAAACACACCATTGCCGACACCGGGTATGCCCCCTGAAAATTGGAGTTATCAAAGCATTC
>CAIWHI010000450.1 GCA_903912435.1 uncultured Bacteroidota bacterium
TGTCATTTTTGGCTAACCTCGATGGTTGTTGGTGAAAACACCAACAACGGCCTTCGGTAGTAATTTTATACCCCAATGTCCCATTTTTTGAAATTAAAATATTTTGCGAAATGGGGCATTGTTATCGTTATAAGTAATTGGTTGTTAATTGTATGTGTTTATTCGTAATTTCCCATTATGCCCCATTGTTACCACAAAATGCCCCAATTTTACCACATGGTACTGGTCGAAGCTTTAAGCTTCGTCCTTTTAATTTGAAGAGTCACGCTTCAAATTAAAAGCTGATTGCTTGCAAGTAAACAGACGAAGCGCGCCGCTTCGTCTGGTGAGATGGACATTTCCTGCTAAGCATATTTTGAGGCTGCTTCACCCGCAGAAAAAGTGGGTTCGTAGTGACGCGAGAAGGGGCAACTGTTGATGGTAAAGCCTAATAGCATTCCCCCCAATGAATGGTGCCAACGCCACTACTGCCCAATAGATAGATAAAAGCCCGGACAACAATCCTTTTTTTTAATATAGCCTGCCTAATTCACTGGTGCCACCACTTTCTTTTTCTTCCAAATTAGGTTTTTAATCCAGGGTTGGAACTTCATCTCCAGGAGGTAGGCTGTGATATATACGGTAATGAGGTATATCACTAACTTAACCATAAACATGAAAAATGTGGGTACCGGAAACATGCCAAACAAGAATAATAGTGGGAAGTGAATGAGGTACATTGCATAAGAGATATGGCCCAGATGATCGGTGGATTTAATAAAGCTTTTGATTTTTGGGAATAATTCGAAATTCAAAAACCAGAAGGCCATGCTTATTATCAGGAATATAGTAGGTATAACAAAACCCTCGGTAAGGATATAATGGAAGCTGTAGACCTTATATATCATTATGAGCCTAAAGATGGAGGCAAGGAAGAGGAAGTATACAATGTATTTGGCATAGCGGGTATAGGTGTGTGTTAGGGCAAGCATTAGTATTACTGTAAGCGGATAGAAAAACATATCGGGGAACCAAACAGACTGGTGATACCACTTGTAATTGCCTAAATTGGCCATATGGATATGCAGAACCTTTAGTATGGGGCCATAGGGATTGTAATACTGAAGACAGAAAATGAGCAGAAATACCGACATAATTCTTGATGCTGATAACTTCCAGTAGGGTAGGTCCTTAAGGTCGGCTATATAAGCCCCTGTAACCCAAAAAAGGAAGCCAACTAAGTAACTGAGGAATAATGGTGGGACAACTACATTGTGCAGGAATACAAAATAGGCAGGGATTATTATTAATATGGCTTTGAGTGTTTTAGACATACTAATGCTGAAGTAGGAAAACACTATATAGGAAAGGTAGTAGACAACCTCGTAATTGAGCGACCACACGGGTGTTTCCTCATACATAAGGTTGCCGGCCGGAACGCTTAGGAAAAACAGATTGGAAAAGAGTTTGGTCCATGAATTATTACCGTAGGTGACAAAGAATGCAAACAATACTGAGAATACGTAGATAGGAACGATCCTTATTATCCTCTTTCGCAAATATTCCTGTATAAGGGCTTTTGATTCAAGTTTTTTGGTGTTCAACTGTATCACATAACCTGATAGAATGAAGAACACAAGGAAAAAAATGTGCCCGGGGATATTGTAGGTTAATAGGGAATTTATTCCAAACTGTTTATCGAACTCGGTAGGATAGCTCATGAGGTGTGTGAACACCACACATACTGCTGCCAGCCCTCTTACTATATCTAAATTATTATTGTAGTGTTTAGCCATCTATAAATGTTCTGTTAGGTACTATTAATAACCTGTAGCTGGTTTGTCTTAAGGATATCATTAA
>CAIWHI010000451.1 GCA_903912435.1 uncultured Bacteroidota bacterium
AAGGTGGAGTAGTAAGGAGATTGTTTAAAAGAGAAAAGGTGAGTAGAAATAATTTCTACTCACCTTTTCTCTTTTAAATGTTATTTGGAGGGTGACTTACAACCCATAAAAAGCTACCAATTCCTTACCCTCACTATTCCTCATGCCACGGTACATACCGGCTGAGTTGAAACAGAAATCATAATTGCCTTGGGCATCTACAGCTATAAGGCCGCCTTCGCCGCCTAGTTTTACTAGTTTTTCTTTGATAACAATATTGCAGGCATCCTGTATTGATAAACCACGGTATTCCATCAGGCAGGAAACATCGTAGGCCACCACAGCCCTTAGGAATAATTCACCATGACCAGTGCAGGAGATGGCACATGTATTATTATTGGCATAGGTGCCTGCACCTATTACAGGGCTATCGCCTATACGGCCAAAACGCTTGTTGGTCATACCACCTGTTGATGTTCCGGCAGCGAGGTTACCATGCATATCTACAGCCACAGCCCCTACAGTTCCGAATTTATGTCCGGGATTAGGTAGGGGGGCGGTGGCACCTTTTAGGTTATCGCCCTTATGGTCTAGTTGGGTATAATTAGTATCCCTTATTTCCAACCATTGGTCGTATCTCGATTTATTGAAGAAATAGGCATCTGGGGCCATTTCTATGCCTTGGCTTAGGGCAAACTCTGCGGCACCATTCCCACTAAGGAAAACATGGCCTGAATGCAACATTACCTCACGGGCCAGCACAATAGGGTTCTTAATATTCCTAACACCAGCTATTGCTCCTGCTGCAAGATTTGAACCATCCATAATGGCAGCATCCATTTCGTTCTGGCCTTTTTTGGTAAATACCGAGCCTTTGCCTGCATTGAACAAGGTATTGTCCTCCATTGTGCTGATGGCTGCGGCCACAGCATCAACTGACGAACCACCATTCTTTAATATTTCATATCCACTATTCAGGGCATCTCTTAGCCCTTCCCTATATTGTTCTTCCTGTTCTGCATTCATTATTGCCGGAGTAATATTGCCGGCCCCACCATGTATCAGTAATGTAAAAGGCATTTTTTCTAAGTAAAAATTTAAAAGTTAAAAGTTAAAACGTTTTCAGAGTATAAAGTATAAAGTAGAAAGACATAATTAAGTGTCATGTCTAAAGTGTTAAATATGTAGTTGAGGCATTAGATAAAATTATCCAAATTCTTTTCCTACTCCAGATATACAGCCATAATTTCTTTGCCTTTGGTTTCTACTTCTATATGTTCTTGCAGGGTAGTAGCTATGGTGTGGCCTACAATATCTGATGCAATAGGGAATGATTTATGTTTCCTGTCAACCAACACTGCAACCATCACCTTTTTGAGGTCGAAGGATAAAACAGAGTGTAGGGAATACATAATGGTTTTGCCTGAATTCACTACATCATCAACAAGTATTATTGACCGGCCACTGAGGTTTTCCTTTACATCAAGGGCATAGTTCAGAGGGTTTTTCTTATTTATGGTAATAGGTATACTCACTATTTTAATTGGGCTAATTTCCTCTAATATACCCACAAGGTTATCTGCAAGGATTTTTCCTCCCCGCTCTATACCCATCAGTACTATTTCTTTTTCCTCACTATTTCGTTCCCATATTTCATAAGCCATACGCCTGAGGATATGCCCTATTTTTTCTTTATCGAGTACTAAAACCCTTTTCTTTTTCATTCTTTAAAGTCAAAAGTTAAAAGTCAAAAGTAAAAACTTCGAACTGAGTAAAAATTCAAAAGTTAAACGATGACCTAATTCAAAAGTTAAAATTCAAAAGTAAAAACTCAGAACTAAGTAAAAATTCAAAAGTTAAAACGCTGACCTAAGTCAAAAGTTAAAATTCAAAAGTAAAAACTCCGAACTAAGTAAAAATTCAAATTTAAAACGATGACCTAAGTCAAAAGTACAAACAAAATCAATAAAAAGGCAACGACTGTTGCACCTGCAATAATTAAGAACTCTTTTTTTCGTAACAAAGAGGAAAGATTGGCTAAAATCATTCTCCGATGCTATTGGTATTCAAAGTCAGCCTATCTAATTGGGAT
>CAIWHI010000452.1 GCA_903912435.1 uncultured Bacteroidota bacterium
AAATGGAGTATCTATTTCTGCAATATCTACCAGTCCGCTTATTAAATCCTCCTCCTTAATATTGAGCATTATGTCTTTGGTTACATCCACCCCACCCTTTCTATTGGTACCAAGGCTTTGCAAAGTTTTTATTGGCCCCCAGGGTATGCCCCACCATCCAAACAATATCGAAATCCAATTCCAGGTATTCGCATACTTAGTTGGCGGCTCCCCAGGCTCAATAAAATAGACGGCTGAAAGTCTTTCAAATGTTAGAAATAGTGTGGAAATAGCATACTGGTAAACAACAAATTTACCACCTGTTGCAACCTTCTCACGTATTTGATCCAGACTAAAGCCGGCCACATTTGCAAGCCTTTGCTGCATAAGCTCTTGGTTAATTGCCTACAATTTATCACCAAAAATCAGGAAAATTAACTGAAAACAAATAAATATTGTGAAGAATCCATTATCTGTCCAAAAAAGAAAAGGTGAATCCTTTGATGACAATAATATCCTAATGATTTTATTTACATTTGGTAATCGAACAATAGATTTATGAACAAATTAATAACGATTTTCCTTTGCCTTTTCCTGACTTTTTCTTTTTCAACCAATAGCCACGCACAGGATAAAAACAAAACTAAAATAGGATATCTGAAACATAAAGGCAAGGATGTGCTCTTTAATATCACCGGCTCCAAACCCTTCATTTTTGGTGGGAATACTTATGTACTTCATATTGGCAGTAATGAGTTTACCATCTACCAGCAAACCAAGGTGAAAAACACCGGCAGCCTCACATTCACAATATATGAAGCTGATTTCCAAACCCTAAGGGATGGTGATAATATCTACCTTACCTATGGCAATTTGTCAAGAGAAGAAGACCTTGAAGACCTATCAAAGGAGCAATATTCCCCTTGTTGGTCTTTGGGTAAATTCAGCAAAAAACTACTTACTAAATAATAAATCACTCTGATGAATATACTGCATTTAAGGTTATGGAATTCCGCATTGGGATTTGGTAAAAATATGGGAGCCAAAATATTGTCAACATTAGCAATATTTGCTTTCATGGGCAATGCCTCTGCACAAACACCCGACCCTGGTTTACCTGGCACCTATGCGGTATCTAAAGCCCAATATAATCTGGGCGACCATGCATGGTATACCTCAGCTTTCCCCGATTCATTGGAGGTAAGAGGTTCAGTTCATTACCCTACTACCCTGTCTGGAGGGCCTTTCCCTGTGCTTTTCTGGCTACACGGCAGGCATGAAACCTGTTATGATACTTCAACCTATGCTACCAATTCTATTTGGCCCTGCCCCACTGGCTGGAGCCCGATAGTAAGTTATGAAGGTTATGACTATGCAGCACGAACAATGGCCAGCCATGGGTATATAGTTATTTCAATTTCATGCAATGCCATCAACGCCACCGATGCCGGTGTTGCCGACAGGGGCATGGAAGGCAGGGGTGAATTGATGCAGCATCATATGAACCTATGGAATACCTATAACACTTCCGGTGGTGCACCATTTGGTACAATGTTTGTAGGCAAACTCAATATGCAGAATATCGGCACCATGGGCCATTCACGCGGTGGTGAGGGCGCCGTATATAATGCTTTGTACAATAAGTCCTTAGGTAGCCCTTATGGCATTAAGGCAGTTTTAACCCTTGCACCAGTAGATTTCTATAGCAAGGTGCTTAGTAACATTCCCTTGCTCGATATTTCGCCCTATTGCGATGGTGATGTATCAGATATACAAGGGGTTCACTTTTACGATATGGCCCGATATTCTGACAGTAATGATCAGGCTTCAAAACACACCATATTATTTTTAGGTGCCAACCACAACTATTTCAATACCGTGTGGACTCCTGTATCTTATATAGCAGGAGGTGGAGATGATTGGCTTTACGCGTATAGTGCATTCGACCCTCAGTGCGGTACAGCTTCAGCAAAGCGTTTTGATACTACCAAACAAAAAGCTGCATTCAATACCTATGCCGCAGCTTTTTATAGACTATACCTTGGTCATGAAACCAAATTTGCCCCTATTCTAGAGGTCAAAAATATTGTCCCACCTGCATCATCTTTACTTGATACATCCAATGTATTCGTGTCCTATCACCCAGGCAAGTCCGACAGGCTAGATATTAACCGTACAGATAGCCTGTCAAGAGATACTATTAATACACTTTATGATACTGTGCTGGAAAATGGCCTAATATCTTATAAAATATGCAATTCAGGACTTTTCCCTGCTTGTGGTTTAACCTCATTTACAAACAGGGAACCACACAGGCCCTACCTTGCCGAAATGGCTATGCATTGGGG
Source organism: uncultured Bacteroidota bacterium (assembly GCA_903912435.1). Taxonomy (GTDB): domain Bacteria; phylum Bacteroidota; class Bacteroidia; order Chitinophagales; family Chitinophagaceae; genus Nemorincola. The sequence continues at coordinate 2,328 of CAIWHI010000452.1, forward strand.
AGATACACTCGCATGGTATCAAAACGATATACCATCGACTCATCAGGATTTATCACCATTCCAGGATTTGATGTTCAGGGCTACAGTTAATTTCAAGGAATCACCAAAAAATATAAAGGTAAATTTCACTGTTCAATTAATTGACTCAAGCGGGCTAGTAAGTAGCTTGCCCACCAACAATTATAGTAATGCCCTATTCTACCAACCCGGTACTGATCCAAGAGACCTGCCAAAGGCTATGTTTAACTCCATTAGCATACCCCTATCCGATTTCACAGGTATCAATCTTAAAAAAGTAAGGAAAATAAAATTCCTGTTCAATAAGTCTGATTCCGGCTCTATTTTAATCAGTGACCTGGCATTCACCAACCCTCTGTGCGGAAATCACCAGACCAACTTTACAGATAGTATGGGAACACGCTACAAAATTTTCTTTAAAAATAAATCAATTGGCTACGCAGGCGATACTCTTACCTACCTCTGGAAATTCGGAGACCCAGCTTCAGGCACCAAAGATACATCCTCACATAAAGACACCACCCATGTTTATACTACACATGGCACTTTTCATCCCTGCCTATATGTTACCACACATCGTGCAAATGGATTCAATTGCACAGATAGTATGTGTACTACCGTAACAATGGCCAATGATGGTATCCCTGAAATAGCTGGTATAAATATCTCCATCTACCCAAACCCTGCCAAAGACCAGCTTCATATTGATGGTGCAGAAAGTACTGACGTTCTAAAACTGTTCAATCTCTATGGACAGGTAGTACTTTCAGCCACATTAAATAACCTTGATATCTCTTTACCTCAAAATCTTACCTCCGGTATTTATTATGCCCTCATAGTTACCCAAAAAGGCAATGCTTATAAAAAAATTGTAATTGCACGGTAGTTTGTAAGCACGGTCACACATAGTGATGAATATGTTACTAAAAGTTCGATAAATAATAGATAACCAATTACAATTGGATAACCAAAATTTCAGCTAGATACGTAAGGTTACATTACTGTCCGTCTACTGCATGTACCTTTTTTACTACCAGGGAAATGGCAATAATAAGTCATCCGATATTCCAGTAACGCAACGTAAATAGCCCCGGCCTTTATGCCAATGCATGAAACAATATTATATATTGGCTTTAGCCAAAATTAATGCGCATGGTATCCACGCATACCGATTTTGGCTAAAGCCAATTTTAGTTCGCCCCCTTTCCCCCCAGGGCTGTTGCATTCTGTTTTTATATGGCTAAAAAACCCCGAAGGGATGATATTATTATAGAAAAATGATCATTTTTAAAGCTTTAAACCCCGGAGGGCAATGTCATTAAGTTAAGGATTTCCTGATTTTGCAAGAGTTTTTCATATTTATTTTGTGCTATATTGTTTGGCCTATTAG
>CAIWHI010000453.1 GCA_903912435.1 uncultured Bacteroidota bacterium
GTAAAGAGTATGTAGTCAAGCCTTGCTGTTTCTTCTATCCTTTTTTGCCTGGTCTCGTCTTTTTTGGCATTGTGTATCCATTCAAGTATTATCCGCTTAGATGAAGGGGGAAATGCCTGGAAGTTGATCAGTGCTGTTTCATTTTTACACAGCTCCATCATCAAGTCATCAGGAATTATCGAATTTTGCACATCTACAAGTGCCTCCCAGGTGCCTGTACTTTTTGCCAATTCGATGAGTTGCATACCTAATTCAGCCATTAGTCCTTGTTGGATCATCTTATCTGCCCTTTCCCTGTTTGCCTTACTCCAGTTACTTTTGGGTTTGCGTTGTGCAAAAAACTGGTATTTGCTTTCAGCGTCCCTTTTATGGGCTATACTATCAATCCAACCAAAACAAATAGCTTCTTCCACCGCCGCATCATAATATACACTTTTGGTGTCACTATCCTTATGATAAATAATCAACCATACTGATTGCTCTGATTGATGATTTTTCGCAAGCCAATCCCTCCATTGCTGTCTGTTTGTGGCATGAAAAGCCGGTATATTATTATGGTACTCCATTACCAATATTGATTCAATAAAAAATCCAGATAAAAAGAAGTGTCTTTCACTAGTTACAAAGCTAATGAAAGACACTTATATAAAATATCAAATTTACTATTCTACAGTCACCGATTTTGCCAGATTCCTTGGTTGGTCCACATTACAACCACGCATGATGGCTATATGGTAAGCCAATAACTGTAATGGAACTATGGTTATCAATGGCGACAATATTTCTTCAGTTTCAGGCACCTCAATAATATGGTCAGCAAGTGCACGTATCTGTGTATCACCTTTATGCACTACTGCTATTATTTTTCCTTTTCTAGCCTTTACTTCCTGTACATTCGATACAATCTTTTCGTAGGCACTCTGGTTAGTAGCCAGGAAGACCACAGGCATATTCTCATCTATCAATGCAATAGGTCCGTGCTTCATTTCAGCAGCAGGATAACCTTCTGCATGTATATAAGATATTTCCTTAAGCTTCAATGCGCCTTCTAATGCCACAGGGAAGTTATAACCCCTGCCCAGGTAAAGGAAGTTAGTAGCATCCTTATAGATTGCCGCTATCTCCTTTATCTGATTATTGAGCAATAATGTTTCTTCAATCTTTCTTGGGATATTCTCTAATTCATAAAGAATCTCCCTTAGTTTAGATGTTGATATTGTGCCTTTTACAGCAGCTAACTGAAGTGCTATTAAGGTAATAATTGAAATCTGTGTTGAAAATGCTTTTGTAGATGCAACACCTATTTCAGGGCCGGCATGGGTATAAGCACCGGTTTGGGCTGTACGTGCTATAGATGAACCAATCACATTACAGATACCAAAAATAAATGCTTGCCTTTCTTTAGCCAGATTAATAGCTGCTAAAGTATCCGCAGTTTCACCGGATTGTGAAATAGCAATTACCACATCACTTTCACGGATGATTGGGTTACGATAACGGAACTCCGATGCATATTCAACCTCAACCGGAACACGAGCCAAATCTTCAATCAAATGCTCAGCTATTAATGCCGAATGCCAGGATGTGCCACATGCAGTGATAATAAAGCGCTCTGCATTATCAATACGTGTAATATACTCACTTAAGCCACCCAATTTTATCCAGCCATTCTGTGCACTCATCCTACCGCGCAGGGAATCTTCAATAGCCTTAGGTTGCTCATAGATTTCCTTAAGCATGAAATGCTCAAAACCACCCTTTTCAATATTTTCAAGCGAAAACTCCAGCTTCTTGATTTCAGGCGACTTCATCACATTACCAAGGGTGCGGATATCATACTCACCACCCCTATTAATGACTGCATACTCCTGTTCATCCAGATAAATTACCTTCTGGGTATACTCAATAATAGGCGAAGCATCAGAAGCCACAAAAAACTCGTGATCACCAATGCCAATTACTAATGGGCTACCCTTCCTTGCAGCTATTAGCTGATCAGGATTGCGCAAGTCTAGTACCACAATTGCATAGGCACCTACTACCTCATTGAGGGCAATTCTTACTGCATTATCAAGGGTAGTTTCTTCCTTTTTCTGTACTTCCTCTATCAGGTTTACCAATACTTCAGTATCGGTATCA
>CAIWHI010000454.1 GCA_903912435.1 uncultured Bacteroidota bacterium
CCCAAGGTAGTGTAACGGACTATTCCACGCAGTTTTTTTTAACTTTTAACTTTTGACTTTTTAATTTTGCTTTACCTCATTCCATCACCAATAGGCAATCTCGGGGATATCACCTACCGGGCGGTAGAGGTTATGAAGTCGGCAGAGGTAATACTGTGTGAGGATACCCGGACCAGTTCGGTATTATTAAGGCATTACAATATCCAGAAACCGCTTACCCCCTACCACCAGCACAATGAGCATAAGGTAGTGCCCCATCTCATAGACCAGTTGCAGGCGGGCAAGGTTTTTGCATTGATTACAGATGCGGGTACCCCCGGCATATCAGACCCCGGCTTTTTACTGGTGAGGGAATGTATGAAAAATGGCATAAGGGTTGAGTGCCTGCCTGGTGCCACAGCTTTTGTACCGGCATTGGTGCAAAGTGGTATCCCATCCAACAGGTTTTGTTTCGAGGGTTTTTTGCCGCTGAAAAAGGGCAGGCAAACCATGTTCAAAATACTGGCACAGGAAGAACGCACCATAATACTCTACGAATCGCCCCATAGATTAGTAAAGACCCTTACCGAATTAGCTACCTGGCTGGGCACTGAACGGCAGGCAGCAGTGTGCAGGGAGCTCACCAAAATGTTTGAGGAAACCAATAAGAATACATTGGCAAACCTGGCAGCACATTATACAGCACACCCTCCCAAGGGTGAAATAGTAATTGTAATAGAAGGGGCAACTCCCCAAAAAGGCTCCAAAAGATTCCAGCAGGAAGAAGAGCAGGAAGATGGCGAAGATGAATAGTTTTTTCTGAATACTAAATCTTGTTTGTTGATTATATGATTTTTGTATTTTTGAAACAAATACAATGATTTATGGGCAAGAAACTGGAACGTGTAGATGAATATATTGCTAAGGCGGCACCATTTGCACAACCTATCCTCACACATATACGTGAACTAATACATCTTGCCTGCCCTGACGTGGAAGAAGCATGGAAATGGAGTTTCCCAAATTTCATTTATAAGGGTGCTGTAATGTGCAATATTGCAGGGTTCAAAGAGCATTGCTCATTTGGATTCTGGAAAGCATCCATCATGCCCGACCCTGATAATATTTTGAGTACCGACAATAGGGCCGGTATGGGCCATATGGGCAAGTTGACCAGCCTTAGCGACCTACCCAGTGATGAAGTAATGATAAAATACATTAAGGAAGCTATGAAGCTAACTGATGAGGGCAAAAAAGTAGCTCCCAGGGCAAAGGCCACCGAAGCCCAAAAGAAGGAAATGGTGATACCCCACTATCTATTGGAAGAATTGAACAAAAGCCCGAAAGCACAGGAAGTTTTCGTGGCTTTCAATTACTCCAACAAAAAAGAATATGTAGAATGGCTGGAAGAAGCCAAAACCGAAGCCACCAGAAACAAACGCCTTGCCCAGGCCATAGAATGGATTTCAGATGGTAAGAGCCGTAATTGGAAATATGCTCATTGCTAGGATGAAGAATAGTCGGGTATTTGTTTTGAAATGCCATATCCTGGAAACCTCACCCCCGGCCCTTCTCCAAAAAAGAGGGGTGACCTCGCAGGCAAGAACGAACATTTTTAATTCCTACCTTGCAGAATCATAACCCATTTATAATAAGGCAAAACATTATCAGGAAATGACTCTTTACTAATTACTATCTACTAAATACTAACAAACGCCCGTCTTTCTACTTTCTACTATCTACTTTAGACTAGTAAAAAGACTAATAGAACTTCGTCAAATAAGGATATCGTTCTTCATACAATTTTTTAACCCTTGCCAGAATTTTATTCCTCAGCCCATCCACATTCCTGAGTTCAATAGCAGAGAAAAAGATGGCTGAATCATTGGTGAGTTCCTGCCAGCGGGTTTCCAATTGGGTAAGCATATCGTTTTTCACCTCATCCTCAAGCCATGGGTCGAAAACACTCGCTTCATACAAATCCATCTTGTTGAAAATGGTTATTACCGGCTTATCAAAAGCTTTAATATCCTGTAAGGTCTTATTCACCACACCCATTTGGTCCTCATAACCAACGTGGGAAATATCTACCACATGCAACAGGCAATCAGCTTCACGCACCTCATCAAGTGTACTCTTAAAGCTTTCTACTAGATGGTGGGGTAGCTTGCGAATGAATCCTACCGTATCACTCAATAAAAATGGGGTTTGTTCATACACCACCTTACGCGTAGTAGTATCAAGGGTAGCGAATAACTTGTTCTCAGCAAATACATCCGACTTGCTCAGAATGTTCATTATAGTACTCTTACCCACATTGGTATAGCCCACCAATGCCACCCTTATATAGGTGCCACGTTCTTTGCGTTGGGTTTCGGCTTGCTTATCTATTTCGCCCAAGCGCTTACGCAGCAGGGCTATTTTGTCTTTTACTATACGTCGGTCAGTCTCAATTTCCGTTTCACCCGGTCCCCTGCTACCTATACCGCCCCCTTGCCTTTCCAGATGTTTCCACATCCCTTTCAGCCTTGGCAGCAAGTATTGGTATTGGGCAAGTTCCACTTGCACCTTGGCAGATGCTGTTTTAGCCCTTGCAGCAAATATATCCAGAATAAGGTCACTCCTGTCAATAGTTCTTACACCAGTCTCCTCGGTAATATTACCTATTTGTGAGCCGGTCAATTCATCATCAAATATTAATACAGTCACACCCTTGGCAGCACAATATTGTTTTATTTCTTCCAGTTTACCCTTGCCCACAAAGGTCTTACTATCAGGGCGGGGCAATTTCTGCATAAAGGTTTTCACCGTTACAGCACCTGCGGTTTCTGCCAGAAACGCCAGTTCTATCAGGTACTCCTTCATTTGTGTTTCGGTCTGCTCCTTATGCACCAGTCCTACCAACACGGCCTTCTCTTCGTTCTTAATTTTATTATTTGGGTCGAGCACGATACTTATTTAAATTTCTTAATCTTTTTGGCTCACATATAAGGTAAGCCATTCCATTAATCATCACAACATTACATCAACCTTTCCTGCTCCCTTAGCCACCTTTCCGGTATCTGGTCCTGACTAGCTTCAAGGTAGTCGTTATAACTACAGGGCACATAGGTAAGGTCGGGCAGGCGCATCCACCAGCGGTTGGTACGCTTACTTTTCAGGAAAACAGCATCGTTTTCGGTAAATGCCACATTGAACACCATAAACTCTTCACGCTCTGTAAGTTTGGCCTCGGTCTTGCGAACCAGATAACCATCTACAAAATACCATATCATTTGCGATATTAGCTTTGCAGTCATGTTATGGGTATCATTCAGGTCATTATAACCGTATATACCAAAAGAACTCAGGTTATTACTCATACCGGCATAGCGTGTAAGGAGGCAAGCCTCTTCGCCATTCAGCCCATTGGGGCTGCCATCAATATTAGCAGGTGCATCAGAATACCTTACGGCATTCATATCAAAACTAAACAGGTTGCTGGTCCTTAGCACGGGTTCTATATCCTCAATCCTCTCGCGCACCTTGCCCAGCCTGTAAAAATCGAACCTTAATTTATCCAGTGTCTCCACCATATGGGGGTGGGCATAATAACTCTGGAATGCCAGATGGCTATAATGAGATAAGAAATTAGGTGTCTCTGTAAGCATCTCCATCAGGAAGCTGCCCGAATTCGTTACTTCAGCCTCATCAAGGTCTATCAGCATATCAGCCACAGTAGCCACTATCATCTGACTAGCCTTCTTAAATACATTATATTGTTGCAAGGTAAGGTCGTGAGAACCACCTATTACCAAGGCAATTTTTCCGGCACTATGTATTTCCTGTAGCACGGCTAATAGAGCTGCACGGGTGTCATCTACCCTTGCGCCCTGCCTTATGTTACCTGCATCGGCAATTACAACATTGCTATGCCAGTAAAACAATTTATACAAATGCTCACGCACCACATCGGCACTATTGCTATAAGCCATCGTGGCATCGGCACCTCGCCACTCTCCACAGCCTACTATTACTATTTCGGCATCTTCCCAGTCGAATGACTTACCGGTGGCACACCTTATATTGGCACCCAGTTGCATAGATTGGTAACCACCGGGTTGGGTAGTTTCAATAAAGTGGGTTTGTTCAAAAAATGCGCTTAAATCGAGCATGCGGTTAAATTCAAAAGTTAAAATTCAAAAGTTAAAACACTATTTGTGTTAAGTCAAAAGTCAAAAGTTAAAACACTATTTTTTTGCAAAGTCAAAGATTAAAAGTCAAAAGTTAAAACACTATTTTTTGTAAATTCAAAATTCAAAAGTTAAAACACTGTTTTTTTCAAATTCAAAAGTTCAAAATCAAAAGTTAAAACACTATTTGTGTTAAGTTAAAAGTCAAAAGTTAATAGTTAAAAGTTAAAACACTGTTTTTGCAAATTCAAAAGTAAAATTCAAAAGTCAAAAAGTCCTTTTGGGGCAAAATCAAATCAAAAAAGACCTTTTGTTTCAAATAGAAAGCCAATTTCCAAAAGCCAAAAGTAAATACGTTTGGCACGAATGCCAAAAGTAAAACTTAGGACGGTTGATTACATAAAGGTACAATCAACTTTATTTGATTGTCTCCATATTGCTATATAAAAGTAGGTAATTGGGGGCGATAATACACTAATATCAAAAAGCTGAATAAAGATAAAAAGCCCAATATTAGTGAAACAGCAGTTCCTCCTCTGTGCAAGAGCTTTGTGCCGTAGGGAAGTGGGCTAAGGTGTTGTGATTGAATTAATGATTTTATTAACTTGTTGATGCATTTTTATTAATAGACTTAATAAGCCCGAAGGGCTTGAATATAAATTACCCCCGGTGAAACCGCAGGGCTGTTGCATTCTGTTTTTATATGGCTAAAAAATCCCGAAGGGATGATATTATTATAGAAAAATGATCATTTTTAAAGCTTTAAACCCCGGAGGGCAATGTCATTAAGTTAAGGATTTCCTGATTTTGCAAGAGTTTTTCATATTTATTTTGTGCTATATTGTTTGGCCTATTAG
>CAIWHI010000455.1 GCA_903912435.1 uncultured Bacteroidota bacterium
AAACTAGCCTCCTGCCTGCCAGATACCAATTACGTAACGGTATTGATTCACCCCCTACCCACGGTAGATGCCGGGCCCGACCAAACCATAATAGCGGGTGAATCGGCACAAATAAAAGCAACGGGCACCAATATCAATAGCCTGTATTGGGTAAACCCAGCTACCCTGAGTTGCGATAGCTGCCTGGACCCATTAGCTACACCAGCGGTAACCACCACCTACGATATTTTTGTGAAATCGAAGTTTGGATGTAGAAATTCTGATTCGGTAACCATACACCTGATATGCGATAATAACCAGATTTTTGTTCCCAACTCTTTTACTCCTAATGGAGATGGGCAAAATGATGTGTTCTACCCAAGAGGCAAGGGATTATCTATTATAAAAACCTTCCGTATCTATAACCGTTGGGGTCAATTGCTATTTGAACGTGACAACATTCAAGCCAATGACATAGCCAATGCCTGGGACGGTAGCTATCAGGGCGATAAGCCCCGCCCCGATGTTTATGTATACGTAATAGAAGCCCTCTGCGAATTGGGTGATAAAATTTTCATTAAGGGTGATGTGACTATAATAAGATAGTCGCACCCATCTAATAAAAAAGGCCAAACAGTTTTGTGAACACTGTTTGGCTTTTTTTGCGGGAGGGTAACCTAAAGGGAGCAGATTTGACAACTTTCAAAAAGTTGTCAAATCTTATTCGGGAATGTTTAGCTTTTTGGTAAATGGATTAACTCCCATAATATAGTTTTCGCTTTTCCTTCACTTTAGCTAATATCTCACTAACTGTTCCTTGTATTTCTGGTGGAATTCTTAGGGTCATATTTTCATCCCTGCCTAACAATAAAGCTGTTGCATAGTAAAGAGGTTCTAAACGTTCTCTTAGCTCTGGTCCATATTGCTCACTCATAAAAAGGCTATAGACATAGTTGACCTGATGATGGTAAAGTAATTGCTTAAAAATCTCTGGTAACGAATTAAAGTCTTTTTTGTCTATTAATTGATTAGTTTCATCTATTGCCTCCTTTATATTACCATTCCATGCTTTTACACCAATCTTCATTGCAGGCATTATGGTCATTTCAGAATCATTTGGAAGCAGTTCTAAAGCCCTTTCCTTATTCTTTCCAGTAGTATAATAATTCCAAATAAGTAATCTGATACCCATTTCCAATCCATTAGCAATAGCTTTCTCCAAAAACTTCACCGATTGCTCATACTTTTCTTGTAAAGAATACAATAATCCCAAACCCAATGATGCCTCAGCATCACCTTTATGAAAAGCCTTTAATAGAAAACTTTCAGACTGTTCATATTTTTCTTCCAAATAATACATCATCGCAATGCGAATTAATGCATGGGTATTACCTTTTACAATTGCTTTTTGATAAAATCTAATTGCTGAATCATTTTCTTCTTTAGTTCGGTAAACTTCACCAATTAGATAATCAACAATCCCATTTACGGGTTCTAATTCTTCTGCTCTTTTAATAGCTTTACCCCATTGCTTTTTTACTATTAGTTCACCAACATCTTCAATTATTGAGGTCATAGTCTGTGGTGTTTCTTGAAGTATATCTTTTTCAATATCCTTCATTTCCTGGGTTTTGTTGACTAATTGATGCTCCCTTTCTGAATAATTGGATTTGGCATTGGCTTTTGTAAGGAGGTCTGTTTTACTTGAACTAAGTAGGTATTCTTCTAATTGCAGTTCATGTTGTAGGGCAATAGTATTTAAACCATCACCATCATAAAAATTCTCCAGGAATATGGTGAGGCATTTGGCCCTTTTTTTATCCCTGGGGCTACCCTGTGTAAAGATGAGCCACAAATTGAAAAACCTTTCAGAAATGCGGTAAAGGTTGTTTCTGTTTTGCGTGGGTACTATCTCTACAATATTCAGGCGCACCAGTTCCTTTAGCTGGGCAGATACTACATTATTTTTCATTTGGGTAACTGCTGCAATTTCACCTGTTCCTGCTGCCTCCCATATAAAGGCAAGATTGAGTACTATTTTCCTATGCGCCGGGGCTAGATTATTCAACCTTTCCTGGTATTGGGGGGTTACATAGTCCATTATCTGCCTTAGGTACTCGTAGCCTGTTTCCTGCTTACTGGTTAGTAATACATTTACAAAAAACAAGAGGGTTCTTGGCATGCCATCGGTAAGAATTCTTACTGCTTCCAGTTGGCCGGATCGGGTATGTACAAACTCTGCCAGGGTAGGCAAGTTGAGTTTTTCACTCCAACGCAGTAGCAATGACTTTATTTCGGCACTGGTAAGCGGTTTTAATTCCAATACCCTGAAAAACTCATAGAAGGGCATGTCGTATTTCCAGAAATGCTCGGTAAACCGGGTGCTGCCACCTATAATCTTAAGGTCGTCATAATTCAACAGTATCTCCCTTAGTATACCTGCATCATCCTTTATATTTTCGAATATGCGGTCTATATTATCTAGCAGCAATACTATCTTTTTACCCTCACTGGTAATAGTATTATGGATTATGGAAAACAAGTCCCTGGTATATCCCTGTGCATCAGCATTTATATCGGGTCGCTTAATTTCAATTTCCAATTTTTGTTCCAGTTCTGTGGCTATTTCTTCCATCAGGTCGAACAACCTGAAAATATTAGCCTGTTCCTCAGCAAGATTTATGGCTATATATTTTTGAGCCAATGCAGCATCTTCCTCTATTTCCACCTGGATTCTTTTGATGAGGGTAGACTTACCACTGCCCCTGCGGCCCAGCAATAAAAAATGCTGCACCGAACCCTTCATTGGTTGGTTGCGTATATCATCCATTATTACGTCAAACTCGTTGATGCGCACCAAAAAGTCGTCCTTAATGGTTTTTGCATCTGTATTGGCCGACTGGTAAAAACGAATACGGTTGGGCAAAAAATAGTTAGTCATTTTTTATCGGGAATTTATTTAACCAGAACTGCTGGAGAAAGGGTGAAATAAAGCGGTATACATGCTTGGGGGATTCTATAAAATACCCATCATTCATCAATTCTTCTACAAAATCCATATAGTCATCCTTATAGTTGTGCTTTGCATCACAAGCAATATTGTACACTTCTTGTATGGTTATCTTGTCATTGTGTGCGCATGTAATGAGCAGGTGATTAATAAATGGAAAGTGGATAGGCTGGTAATCTTTTAGCCTACTCAACCAGTCTTCGAAATTCTTATTCTTTTTCAATACCCTGTCAAATGCCGCATCTATTATTGCATGGCTTATTTGGGGGTTATTCTGCTCCTTGCCTATCATATCAGCTTCCTGTATCATCAACTGGATATAGTAGGGCAGGAGGTGATTTATCTTTTGCATTAGGTAGCCTATTATTTCGGCATCCATCTGCATAGTAGCCCCAACTACTAATTGATTCACCAATTGGGCAGCCTCACTTTCTGTGAGTGCTCCGGTTTCTATTGGGTGCAGGTCATTGATGAGTTTTGGCCTGTCAATACTTTTAATCACAAATTGCAAGCCTACCGAACCCGCATATACCAAAGTGAATTTGCAAAAATCAGCATCACTCCTCAATTCACGTAGAGTATGCAGTATATCTATTGCGTCCTCCGCCCTATTCTGCTTCTTTAGTTTGTTAATTACTTCTGCAAATTCATCAAGAAAAATTATAGTGTGGTGACCTGATTCTGCAAGTTCAGGTATCATATTCCTTAGCTCACTTTCATAATCGAGTTCTTTACTCTTTATTTTTACACCTGATTTGCTTATATCATCTATTTCATACCTTTTAACCCATCTGGAAACTACGTCTACAATTTTATCCTTTTTCGACCTATCAGTGCATTGCAACACCAAATCAAACAAACGCTTGTAAAATTCATTCTTCGATTTTACCCCTTCTATATTTTGGTAAATGCAAATAAAGCCCGGTTCAGGGTTATCTGCTAAATCCTGCATAATGGAAGTTTTGCCTACTCTGCGGGGAGCCACAAACAGAATATGGTTGCCCTTTTTAATTTCCCTCCAGAAATTCTCATTGATATGTTCGCGCCTTAGGTATCTTGAACCGGTAGCTGCATCTCCGATTATTGTATTAGGTGAGGTCCATTGTTTGCTCATGTGCCATATTTTTAAAGCACAAAGATACTGCAATATTTTTATTGCGAAAATAATTCTGCAACTATTTTATTGCGAAAACAACTCTGCAAGTATTTTATTGCGAAAACTTACCTAAGAAATAGAGATATGGTAGCCCTGTTTTATTAAAGTTCAATTCGTTTGCACCAAAAATAAAAGTAACTACATACGTTAATCTTCAGGATTGCCACCAATGGAATATTTGATACCTACTTCAGCTATACCATTCCAACCAAATCCTACATCGCCATATATACCTAAAGTCTTTACAATATTGACTTTAGCACCAAACAGCCTGACATGATAGGCGACAGTACTGGCCTGGCCAGAGAATGCTACCTCGTCGGAATGATTGACATTATCAGAAAAACTTGCCTTACCTGATATGGCACCATAACCAAAACCCGCCCCACTGTACAATACTACATGATTCCTGTTAAGCCAGGTATAGTCTGCATTAACAAGAATAGTAATCAGCGAAATATCATATTTGTAGCTATATACATTTGAATTATTATCTGTAAAATCCATCCAGGCAGAGTTTGCGTTACTGTAGGAAAATTGCAAACCCACGTTCCAATTACTTAAAACCTGGTTTTGGATACCTAAATGAAATGGCCCAACATATTGACCATCTGTAAATCCGCCAAGAACCTTGAGATAACTAGGGAATGCCGTACCAGCATAAAAAGTGAAACTTCCTGTAGCAATTGCCGGCTCATCATTTCCTCTGGCAAACGAGGATATACTTGTAATCAACAAAAAACCTGCGAGTATATTTCTCAATTTCATGTTTCTTTCTATTTTAAAACTAACAATAATGTAATACCCCGCTGCTGCTTTGTCAGATGATGAGACAGAATCCCAGGCAACTAAACAAAAGTATTTGAAAATTATAGAATAATGAAAGCTATTGAAAAAAATTTATTTTGTCGAATGTAAATTCTGCTTCTTAAATTGAATAACCGAAAGGGAGCAAATTTGACAAATTAACAAATTTCTCAAATCTTTGCACGAAATTATTTAATCATTGCTCCTTATATAAAGGTGAAAATAATTTCTAACTCGACCGTTGTAGATGAAAACAAACTTAATGTAGAAAGCACTTAATCTCTCTTGTACAAATCCAGCTTCGGGGTCTCGGCCACGTTTGTGATTTCAGAAAATGAGGGTAATTGAATAGAGTTGTGTGAATTGCGTGGGGCAAGAGTACCGAAATAGATATCCGGGCAATTGTCAGAAGAGTCGGCACTGCCGCCATGTTCATTATCCGGTTCTTCTATAGGGCAACCATGGTTCTTTTTAGAGCCAAATTCGTCAGGGCAATTATCCAGCCTATCTGGTACACCATCACCATCACTGTCCTTTTCTTTCGCTTTAGGATGGCCCAAGGGAAGATAACCACCGACATAGAAATTAAAGCCATACTGGTTGTTGGAAAACAAAGCCAGAAAATCGTCGCTACCACAAAAGAAACCTGATACCCTGAACCCAAACCCGGTCTTCATGCTATTAGTAAGCTTGTCGAAAGTAAATGGCAGGCCAATACTAATGAGTCGGGAATCGAAACGTGGGGTAATAGTAAACTGGTTGTAGTAAGAATTGCCGAAATTATTCCTATTGGCTATATTAGCTACATAAAGAAGGTTGGCATAAAAGTGCCACCATACATTTATATCTGCACCCATCTTAAAGGTGGCAGGCATGTAAACTTTTGTTGCAGAGTGCGTTGTATCTGCATTAAACCCCTGCCTGATTGCGTAGTTTTTAAAATCGGTAAAGTTGCTCACATTATTTGCAAGGCCTGTACCTGTAATATATCCATTACCAGTTAGCAAGGCATTAGAATTACTACCTGCTCCATAGGTGATTGCCCCCAAATCAACTACAGATGCCGAAACCCTTACGAAATAATTTGAATTGGCAGATGTAGACCAACCATGGTAGAACTTAGGCGAGATATCATATATAATACCAAAATCGGCACCGATACCCATGCCTGCTTTGGGTCCAAAGAACTCACTAAGAATGCTATTATTTGAAAATCCGTTTAGTAAGGCACTTTTGGTAGTAAGGAGATTGCTGGAAAATTCAATATCACTATTACTCGCTGTTAAGGTATCACTCCCATTCTTGTAATGCACATCCAGATTATTTCCTTTGAACCCAACATAACCTATACCACCAAGGTAGCGCACAGTTGCACCCACCTTAATTTTATGAATTCCTTTTTCAAATATTACACCACCGTAACTAAGACCTATTTCACTCCATAGGTGTCCTGTATAGTTGAAGTTTTTTGAGGTTAGGTTAACATCACCATTCACAACATAATTAGGATCGGCAATAGTTCTGTAAAGAGATCTGTCGAAATTATTAAACTGGTAGAAACCCCTGATTCTTGAAGTGAGTGCCAAACTATGTTTACGGTTTATGGCGAATATTATTCCTGGTCCATGCACCTCGGCATGGGGTGCCAATAAACTAAAAGTAGCAGTATTATCGTAGCTGAAAAGGTTGTCGGTAGACCCCCTGTTGATAGCACCTAGAATTCCACCACTGGAACTGAGGTGGCCCAGGTTATTATCCACACCTGCATTTACCGAAAATACGTCAATGGCTATTCGTTCACCCCTTTCGGCAATATTGGCCGGATTAAGGTACAAACTGGTTGTGCTGCTCCAATCACCAGTGGCTACACCCAAATAATACTGAGCCCCG
This sequence comes from uncultured Bacteroidota bacterium, assembly GCA_903912435.1. Taxonomy (GTDB): domain Bacteria; phylum Bacteroidota; class Bacteroidia; order Chitinophagales; family Chitinophagaceae; genus Nemorincola. Next base: position 6,843 of record CAIWHI010000455.1, read on the forward strand.
GCACTGCCGCAACAAAAACACATAAAGCCAAAAACGTATAATAATTTCTTCATTAGCCAACCCTTTTGATGGGTTTATATTATATATTGGGCAGCAATATAATGAGATATTTTGAAAAATCCTAAACAGGTAAGTTCAAAACAGATTTGAAGGTTGAAGAATACTGCTAATCAAGGATCATATTCATCAATCTCGTCATTTTCCTTTTCTTTGAATACTGGTATATTAGCACCAACATAAAAGCCAAATCCATTAGTACTACTGCTTACAAAAGAAAATAAATTATCAGTACCAGCAAAAAAGGCAGTATACCTGATGCCAAAACCAGCTTTAACCCCATTATTTAAAGCACTATAAGAAATTGGAATCCCCAAGCTAAATACCCTACTATCATACCTTGGTATAAAAGAAATCTGGTCGGCATAGCTATTGGCATATTCTGGCTTGTTCATCAAATTTTTTGCATAGGTAAAATTCAGATACCATCTGTTCTTTATTTGATAATCGGCCATTAAAATAAATGATGTAGGCAGATAGATAGTCATATCATATCCGAAATGACCAAGTCTGAAGTTTTGATCAGAAAGGTATTTGCTGAAATCGGCAAAATTCCTGGAATTATTCAATAGGCCATTGCCGGTAATATAGCCCTTGCCTGTTACAGCAAGCTCACCATTTTTATCTCCCTTGTAAGTAATATAACCAAGGTCGGTAACTGAAGCAGAAACCCTTAATTTATATCCATTGCCTGAAGTAATGTCTTCTTTAAAATTCTCCTTCGGCCTGTAGAAATAGGACACACCAAAATCTGCTGAAATACCACTGTTATTGCTGAACTCAATGAGAGAACTGAGCATTTTTGAAGCATCAATACCATTACCTAATACATCACCACCTGTAGCAAAATTACTTGCATACTCAATACTTGTATTCTTAGCCAGGAAAGAATCACTACCCTTGGTATATTCCACATTCAAACTGCTACCCCTAAGGCTGGTATAACCAACCCCGGCAAGGTAATGGGCGGTTATACCTACGTTTATCTGGTGGGTAGCCGGACCTAAAACAACAGTAGACCATGAAAATCCTACCTGGCTAAACATATGTGATGTCCAGTTGAAATTGGCAAATGTATTAGAGCCTGATGCATTTGCTGCATTACCTGGGGTTGTAATGGAATTGTAAAATAAGGGGCTGAAATTAGTAATTTGGTTTATGGCTCTGAAACCAGTAGATATTGCGAATGTATTTCTGTTATCAACTGAAATAAGTATTCCAGGACCTCTTATTTCGGCATCTGGTGCTATGTTGCTGAAACTTTTACTACCTGAATTGTTAAACAAGTTGTAAGCACTTCTTTTACCGATTTCGCCAAACAAATTACCTGCACTACTTAACTTACCAATATTACTGTAGGCACCGAGATCGAAGGAAAAAAGGTTAATGGCTATTTTTTCTTCCCTACCGGCTACATTGGCAGGATTGAGATAAAGGGTATTGATGGCACTCCATCCGTCGGTGGCTATACCAAGATAACGCTGCCCGATAGCTACATCCCTACCAGCTAGGAGTGTGGCCAACAAACAGAATATCAATCTATAACACCTCATTAACCTTTTATTTTTTTTGCGAAGGTAATTGTATTTTTAATCTATCTTAAATCCTGACCCAAAATAAGTTAATGAATTAATGTGTATTGGCTCTATTTGATGACCAAAATCATACTCACAATACCTACTTACCTCAACTCACGCTTATATAATTGCACTGTATTTTCTAGGCCATAATATATTGCATCACTTATCAGGGCATGGCCTATCGAAACCTCCATCAATGATGGGATAGATTTGGAGAAGAAACACAGGTTTTCCCTGTCCAAATCGTGGCCCGCATTGATACCTAATTTATGCTGGTCGGCTATTGCGGCAGCTTTCAGGTAGGGTAAAATTGCTTTGTCGCGATCGTTATGGTAGTTTTTGGCAAAATCTTCTGTATACAGCTCTATCCTATCAGTTCCGGTAGCAGCGGCAGCGGCTACTATATCCTCCACTGGGTCTACAAATATCGAAACCCTTATTCCTGCTTTTTTAAACAGCGCAATTATAACCTGCAAATATGCTTTTTCAGCAATAGCGTCCCAACCATGGTTAGATGTAAGTTGCCCGGGACTATCAGGTACCAGTGTTACCTGATGGGGTTTTACCTCAAGAACCAAAGCCACAAACTTGTCTTCCTTAGGATTGCCTTCAATATTAAATTCTATTCCCTTCTCAT
>CAIWHI010000456.1 GCA_903912435.1 uncultured Bacteroidota bacterium
CCGCCTTCGGTTCCGTTACTAATGTCATGGTACTTACGACCACCGGCATCAGTTTTAAAGCCTACAACATCCCTGAATTCGAATTTGGGCTCTACATGACCCTCAATCTTAGCTGGCCATGAGAAAATACGCAGCCTACCATCATCAGAATTTACATAATAGAGCCCTTTTGACTTTGCACCCGGAAATTCGGAGGTCAATGATTCGGGGTATTTTGTAATCAGATTTTCAATATAGTCATAAATATGACCTCCGGAATTTCGCAAAGAGTCTACTTTCTTATCCTTCTTATCAGCAAAACAATATTTCCACCAATAATCCATTCTGTCAAAAGACTCCACCAGATGGGCATCTGCTGCCTGCATTGTAGCTTTTTGAGCAATTAATGATTTGCCACTTAACAAAAGGACTAATAAAAATGGTAATATTCTTTTCATTCTAATTTTTCTATTGATTTGATAAGCTGAAGTTGACCAGCGTCAAATATCTGAAATAAGCTGCAATAATTGCAATAGACTTACCAACACTAACACATAATTATTATATTATGTTGTTAATAATCGCTGAAACCCAATAGCATAAAACATTATTGTGTGGGAAGGACTTTAATTTTTGTACCTGTCATCAATTGATGCTGTTGCATCAACAAGAAGAATAGAAATACAAAAACCCCAAATTGGACCTCTAAAACCGGTTCTATCATCAATTGCAAAAATGCCAGTAGCCACATAACCAGGAAGTAAAATCCATTTCTGCCCTTCTTTATATTTAACAAAGGCATAAAAAACCAGAGTATAAAAAAGAACATAGCAGGTAGGCCACAACCCAAGGCTATGGTAAGAAACTGGTTGTGAGGTAGAATGATAGCCTGTTCAGGCAAATTGGGATTCCATTTGTGAAAGCCTTCCGTCATTTCATTGAGCATATCACCAGTACCTACTCCGGTTAGGGGATGCTTCTTTATGAGGTCAAAAGCAATTTCGTATGATTTTATTCTGTTTATGTCTCCATAATTGCCCGATGCATCGCCGTGGCTATACATCCAGATGGAGAAAAATATATAATTAGCCCTTTTGCTGAAAGTGGGTATATAATTGATTGCAAGAAAAACCAAAACCGGAATAGTAATCACTACAACTACCCCTATCAGCTTTTTTCTGGAAAAGGCCAGGTAAATACTCATGGCTACAAGGAAAATATATAAAGATATCAAACCGCTTTTCACAGCCAGGATATGAATAAAAACAATTAAAAATGCAATGAGAAAACCAATGAACCACTGAATACGCTGCTGCAGATAAGGGAAAACATAAAAGCACCAAATGATGAATAAGGTTACCGACAAACCTGCCCTTATATGGTCTTTCCTGGGTAATGTTGGCAGAACATCAGCATAATCGTATTTAAAAATACTGGCTCTGGGATCGGTTATAAGAAAGGACAGGCTATAACATGCTGATATTAAAAAACATATACCAGCCCCAATAGTGATTGTTTGTAATTGCTTTGCGCTAAACTTAGGTAGGAAGCCAAACGCAAGAGGGAGAATAAGAAATGGCAATTTCACCTCAAGACGGGTACCCCAGTTGCCCTTATCGGTAGTCCAGAACCAGGAAAGGGCATAAAAAGCAATCCAACACAAGCCTAGTAACCACCATTTTTGTTTTAGCCAGTCTTTAGGATGCACATCGCGTATGGCATTAATGCCAAATAAAAAGGTGGAAATTGATAAAGCCACCCTTGAAAACATAAACCCGGCCACCATTCCTAATATGCAAATCACTGCAAAATTGGATTTCCCGAAAATCTTATTATTTAGTAAGCTACTTTTGTTCACAATTTCAATTCTGATACACTTAAACGGACAAAAACTAAATTTAGTGCCAGGTAATATAGAACAACTTCATAAACAACTGATTGCCGGTGATTTCAGGGCACTGGCAAGGGGCATTACCATAGTTGAAAATGAACTTGAGGGGTATGAACCCTTATTACTTAACCTGCAAAAAAACTTATCAGCCAGGGTGGTAGGTATCACAGGTCCCCCCGGTGCGGGTAAAAGTACAATTGTAAATGCCCTGCTGCAATACTGGATTAACCAAAATAAAAAAATAGCCGTGCTGGCGGTTGACCCTTCGTCCCCATTTAATTACGGCGCCCTATTAGGTGACCGTATAAGGATGAGTAATTTTTATAATAACCCTAATGTATATATCAGATCACTGGCTAGCAGGGGCGCATTGGGTGGACTAAGTGCCCGAATAATAGAAATTACCGACCTTGTAAGGGAAGCACCATTCGACCTGATACTGGTGGAGACGGTAGGTGTGGGACAAAGCGAGGTGGAAATAGCCGGACTGGCTGATTGTACAGTTGTAGTATTGGTACCAGAGGCAGGTGATGAGGTTCAGGCAATGAAGGCTGGCATTATGGAGATAGCCAATGTATTTGTGGTGAATAAGGCCGACCATGAAGATGCAGAGGGTCTTTATAATAACCTACGTATAATGGCTCATGAAAAAGCCAATGGTGGTGATGAAATACCTGTGCTGAAAACTATAGCATCGAAAGAAATCGGCATCAAGGAACTAGGAGAAACAATTATAGGCATACTCGAAGCTCAAAAAGGCCTGCCTGAAAAAAGGCTACACCTGATGGCTGATAAAACCTGGCAGCTAATACAGGCAAGGAGAATGAAAAATATTAACCCAAAAACACTTAAAACAGAATTAGAGGAAGAAATGAAGAAGGACAATTTTAATCTATATTCATTTGTGATAAGTAAGGCCGGTGTTTAATTTAAAAAATTAGAAGCAATTATAGATTTCCTAGCAACAACAACAAATAGAGCAAAACAGAAAAATAAGTGTTAACCGAAAATTAATAAAAATAAAAGTAAGGAGACTGCGTTATACCATCAAAGGATGAATGAATTACACCCCTATATTTTAATAATTGGTTCTATAATTGTTTCGGCCCTGATAAGTTTCCTTGCAGTAGGACGAACTATATATATCACCCAAAAAAGAAAAATATATGATACACCCGATGATATACGTAAGTTTCATGGGGCGGAAATACCGAGCATGGGCGGAATTGGCGTTTTTCTAGGTTTTTTGGGTGTAGGGGCTGTCCTCCATTTTGGCAACTACTATTTTGTATTCATCTCCTCTGCAATTCTCTTTTTTACGGGGGTCTATGACGACCTAAAAAACATGAGCCCGCTAAAAAAACTGATAGCCCAGCTTTTAGCTTCCTTCATCACCATATACTTTTTGTTTTCCGACCCTCATTTTGTGAAAGGATTTCATGGGCTTGAATTTAGCCAAACACCCATTTCCTGGACATCAATTGCTTTTTACACCTTGTTTTGCACATTTTTTATCAATGCATTCAATTTCATTGATGGTATTGATGCCCTGGCTTGCCTGCTAGCCATCGGTAGCACTGGCATCTTAGCTGTTTTCTATTATTTATCGGGCTATATCGCCGAGGCTAGCTTATTGCTAAGCCTGGCGGGCGGCACAGCAGGATTGCTTTACTATAACCGCGCACCTGCAAGAATCTATATGGGTGATACCGGCTCAATGCTTTTGGGATTCAACATGTTTGTTTTTTCAATAATTTTTTTGAGCAAATTTGATTTCAAATACCCTACCCAACTTACCCCTTATGTACCTGATAGACAAAATGCCGGAATTATACTTTTATCAATACTTTTTCTACCCATGTATGATGCGGTAAGGGTATTCATTTTAAGATTATCTCAAGGTAAGTCGCCGCTCCGTGCTGATAGGCTTCACCTGCACTATTACCTGCTTGATGCTGGATTTAACCACACCAAGGCTGCATTAACCATTATGGGGATTTTTGTTCTTAATGTTACTTGCGCCATTCTGCTACAATCATTCAACCCAATGATACCGTTAGTAGGCATATTGGGCATCTCACAAATGTCAGTTTATTTAATTCATCGATTAAGGCAAAAGAACGGAGGATAACAACAAATGCAAATGCGCAATTGATAACAGTTTCTTAAGGTAAAAATATTTCACAAAAAACTGAATTCTTTCATGATTTAAGAATAATTTTGAACCTGACCATATCCCTAAAATCAAGGATTTTATCAGTTTTTTCAGTTTGTAAATAATATGTACTAAATTGGCATGATTATTGGCAAACTGGATTGAAAAATTTTTAAATTCTGGTTTAAAGTATTAACTCATAACTAACAAACATTAAATACCAACCATTAAATTATGGCTGCTCAAAATCTTCAGAAGGTTATCATTATAGAAGATGATTTTGCTATTAAAACCCTATTGTGTGCCGTACTGGAATATAATTTTACAGTAACAGCTTTCGATAATGGTATGGATGCACTATCTGCTATGCAAAAGGGCAACCTACCTGATATTATACTGACCGACCTTAATACTCCTGAACTAAATGGTTATGAACTACTTGTGCAGCTTAAAGCAAGTAATTTCTTCAATTCTATTCCAATAATTATATTATCAGGAGAAGAGGGTTCAGATACGCGTATCAAATGCCTTGAAGCTGGTGCTGATGATTATATAGTAAAGCCATTCAACCCAAGGGAACTGGAAGTAAGGATAAATGTTATATTAAAGAGGTACGGTAAGAAATTAATCACCCGAAATTTCTAATTGACTTTTGCGTATGCCGGATATTAATGCAGGTATCATAGCGCTGTTGAATACCAGCGACGAACTGATAGAGGAATTATCCCGGTGTAATTTGGGCAATACTAAATTAATCCAATTTAGTAATGTGCTTGAGATGTGTAAAGATTTCGAGAAACTAAAGCTGAATATTGTAGCCATTTTCACCGAAAGTGAGGTAATGGGTACGCTAGGTGTGAGTATGCTCGACACATTGAAGCAAAAGGGAATGGGCCACATACCCTATTGCATTTTCTGCGAAAAACTCAATGATAACCTGATAATGATATGCCTGCAGGCGGGCGTGGCAGATGTTTTCGTAAAACCAATAGACAAAGAATTTGTAGAAAAAAG
>CAIWHI010000457.1 GCA_903912435.1 uncultured Bacteroidota bacterium
ATGAACCCTTAGTTGTTGCCGGGCCTCCATTAGCATACATCAATGGGAATTGAGCATTCCAGGCCATAATTTTCCAAACTATTTTGGTGCCACCATTTACAGATGCATCAGTAGAAGGCAAGGTTAATAAAGTTGCATTACCCTGCAAGGAAGCTTCAGGCACGTCGGGTAGCATTACTTTACCAATATTAGTTGACTGTTTAGCATCCTGTGGGCGTTTGTCCCAAATCATGACTTTGGCAGCAAAAATTGCACCTACTACTAATAAAATGAGAACGATTTTTCCTGATGTTTTAATTTTGACAGACATAGTCTTTGTTTTTTATGAAAAAATAAGAACAATAATCCGGATTAGGATTAGCTCAATAAATTGTTGTAATAATCAGTATCTACCTTACCGGGCTGGGAAGTTGGGGTTTCAATGTGGCGTGGCTGTGAACTACTAAGCGTTAAATTCTCAGGTGTGAAATTCTCCAGCATTTCCAATCCTTGCTGTTCGAAAGTGGCATTATCAAGGTCAATAGAGCGCATAAAATCAGCAGAATAGGATATGGCCTTTTTCATATTGCCTAGTTTATCAGCAATATCATCCTTTAGGTATTCCATTGATTGCTCCACCAACAATTTCTTTTCAGGGTCGCCTTTAAAAATTTTAAGCGCCGAATTAAGTGCTTTGTTGCCTGATGATACAGAATTGTAGAGGTCTTTTTTGAGGTCTAATTCATTTTTGGCATCTTCTATAAGGTAGGCACTATTCTTGTAAATCTTAGTGAGGTAATCACCTATTTTGGTAAGGTTTTCGGCTATTGGAGCCAGTTGCTTATTGTATTCCTGCAAACGTGCCACCTGGCGGGTAGCATTCCCCAATTCAGGCAACATATTGTTGTCCTTAGCTACTTTAGCACGATTGAGCAATTGCTTCATTTCGTTGTCCTTCTCCTTGATTTTGGCATCAATCTTCTCCTTTTGACCCTGCACCTCAACAGATTGGGCATAAAGCTTTTCCCTTTGCTTTTCCATATCATTGATATAATCTTCAGCAATAATGAATGGATCAAGCTCTATGACTACACCTACCAGTTTTTTCATCAATATCTCATAGAGATAAAAAACTGAAAGTCGCAATTTTCGGTTGGTGATACAGTAGAGAAATAAAGCCAATCCGGCCAGTGCAACCCCAAAATAAAGGGTATTAGCCATTATTTTTGTGAGGATGGGCAAGCCATAAATACCTATATAATAAACGGCTACTGCCAACAAACCAAGGCCAAACATTACACCAAACTTACCCCCCGGACGGTTCCAGTAAGATTTCAACTTTTCAACCTGCGCCTCGCTGCCAGGAAATATCTGTGTTTGCATACTATTTTAGTACGGTATTAATTTTGTGAATGTCGCCGGTAATCTTGTTGTGCATAGCCTGGTAAGCCATCAGGAAGCCTGCCTTATTAGTATTGATTTTTGAATCCTGGAGCACAATTTCGTTTTTCATTTCACCAATATTTGTTTGGTCATCAGTAATCTCCTTTGTCAACTTTTGGATTAGTTGAGAATTATCGGCTATTTTTTTCTCCAGCTCCTGTATTTTATTCCTTCTGCCAGCCAATTCAGCATTAGCCTTTCCGGTGGCAGCAGCTTCAAACTGGGCCTTATCGTTCTCAAGAATGGTGCAGTATTGTTTTGCAGTTTCCAGTATACGGTCTTTGGTAAGGCCCTGTATACTTAGTGTAGCAAAAACAGCAGAAATACGGGTATTTTCATCGGGTATCGGGGCTTCCAACATGGCCATCATCTTACTAAACTCGTAGTAATCTGGCCCATTAAAGTTAGACTTATCAAACAAATCACTAAAATGTTTGGTAAATTTCTCCAATTCCTGGGGTGATAATGCACCTGTATATACCTGGGGTTGCTGTTGGGGCAACGAAGGAGGAACATTACTTACTTTGTCATTACCTGAAGGTGCCTGCCTGGCTTCGGATGTATTATTCGATTTGTCATCGTCTTCAAACTCAACAAATACGCCAAGTGCTTTTTTGAAAAAATCACTCATAAATATGGAATGGAAAGGTTTGCTTTGATATAAATGTATAACAAAATTCCTAAAAAAAATGGATATTACCATATGTATGGTAATAATTTAGCACAATTTTGAATTTTGAAGGGTCGGAGTTGTGTGAAATTGAAATCAAGCCTATGAAATTGTCCATTTCTGATCTAATATAGTCACTTCGCCCTATCCTCAGACGAAAAAAACTCTTTTAATCGTCTAATACCAGGCAACACATGCAATTAAATTATATAATGGATAAACTACTCTGATTGTATACCCTGTTTTTTCATGGAAATATGGTTTACCTTTTAATTAAGAGCCTATTTATCTAAACCTTTTTTCGCACTAAAATATAACTATTTCCTGAAATTTATCTGACAGCCAATGGATTTTACCTCTTTGGTTTCAACTTCCTTACCTGCTAACAATGCATCTACTGCCTGTATTACAAAAGGTCTTTTCACCTTTTTGGGTTCGGCTCCATTATCATCAATAGCACCATTATATTTCACTATCCATTTACCATCTTCCTTCCATATAACATAGGCATGTGGGGTTTTCTGCGCAGCAAAATTCTTCGCAACTATTTGATTACCATCAAATAAATAAGGGTAATTGATATGCTCATTATTTGCTTTCTCTATCATTTTGGGATAGGTATCTTCTTCGTAATTAATGGTATCAGTTGAACTAATAGCAATCAAAGGCACCCCTAGTGCCTTATATTTCGCATTCATATCATTTAGCCTTTGGAAATAAAGCTTAGCAAATGGACAATGATTGCAGGTAAATACCACAATAAACCCTTTGGCATCAGGGAAATCTTTAAGTGATACATTGTTACCATCAACATTAAGTAGGGAAAAATCACTTACTGCCTTATTATTAATTGTGGTAAAACTTAAAAGCATTATAGTTAGCAATGCAAAGCCAATTGTAAAAGCCTGTCTTATATACGATTTATTATTCATAAATATATCTTATTTTCAAATTAATTTTACTATTGAGAGAAGCAATGAAATAGCCTCATGTGCAACCTCTTTTAATTAGACGACTAAAATTAGAAAATCATTCTATCAATCATAAAAATGTATTTGGAAGATAGATTAAAATAGGTTGACATTTAAACAAAGTTATGGTCTTTATGGTGTAACTTTATAATAGCAAAAGACAATTCAAGTAGAGCAGTTTAAAAAAGAAAAACATATGAAAAATAGCATTCTAACAGTTGCATTTCTTATAGTAACCCCATTATGCGTTTGGGGCCAAAATAATAACCTGAAACAATCTGACAAAACCAATAAAACGGATAAGGCAATTAAGAATACCAAGCTACCAAACTGGGCAGGTATGATTAATTATGATGCCAGTGCCCATGCCTACTTTCCCGATTATTATACTTATTATAACCCTAAGAGGGGTGGGTATATTTTCTGGAAAGATGGTAAATATACATTTACCCCTTCCATGCCACCTTTCCTTGAAAAAGTAGACATGTCAAAAACGCGTATTAAAATTCTGAAAGGATTGAGTTTGGATATGCAACCTGAGCAGAACTATCCGCACTACATGAAGATGTACCCTGCAGAAGAAAACCGAAACAATTCAGTACCAGTGCCTGTACCAGGTACACCTGGAAATTGATAAAGTTATGGCCAGGTTACTAGCCTGGCCATATTTATAAATAAATTAGTATTCTATAATCGGATTTCACCCACCATGCAATTACTTGTTGGCTCAATTTTTTGACCCTGTAATAGCGTGCATACTATTTAATTAATGTTTACTTAATCTCACTAACCACTTTCTTATCATCGGTTTTCAGAAGTATCATCACCTCGTCCATGTCATCCTTACCTGGGAGGTAAAACACGTACTTTGAGTTTGGTTGGATATTGAGACATGGATAGCATATAAATTGCGTAGGATTAACATTGGCAAAGCTAAATGTATCCACCTTATCCTTGGTCTGGAGGCCATAATAAGCAGCAAGGTCATGTATTAATGGGTCGGATGTATAGCTATATACCGTCATTTTTGTTATACCTGCAGGGTTATTTTTACTTACAATGCAATTGCACTCAGCTTTAAACTGGTATTTATAATTCTTAGGCTCCTTTGCATTGGCATTTATACAAACTACCATCATCATTATTGCCAGACCCACCTTGGCTAAACTATTTTTCATATTATCAGTTTTAGAAAATTACTACATCAATAGTACCAAAAAAAGCTAGCACCAAGTAATCAAACTGGAAATTTATTTTCGGGTCATCAAATACCCATTTTACATCTCCAAATAAAAGGGAAAATATTGTTGGCTTAATAATGTACAAGAGATTTAGGGTTAACTTTGATTGGCACAAAATCAATGACCTTAAAATGGTAGAACAAAGCCTTACTTTCAAAAATCCGAATTTACCAGGTAAATTATCAAAAGCCTTACTGGGTATTACTCTTACCTTGATTTTGGTAGTAGCATCCCATTTGCTTTATGCGCAAGGTACCTGGTATCCAATAG
>CAIWHI010000458.1 GCA_903912435.1 uncultured Bacteroidota bacterium
CAATTCAGAACCCCGAAACGGGTTCAATGTGTACCCAATTACACCCCAAAAACCACTTCCAAAAAAATCTAAAATTAAACTTTCAGAAAAGTTTGAAAGTTCAGAAATATCGTCTTATCTTTGAGTCATGAAACTGGATGAGGCCAAAAAGCAATTTATACAGAACTGGGGCGTACTGGGAACACAATGGGGTATCAACCGCACCATGGCCCAGATACATGCCTTACTACTGGTATCGCCCGAAGCCCTGAGTGCCGATGAAATAATGCAGGAATTGCAGATAAGCCGTGGCAATACCAATATGAATGTGCGCGAACTGATGGACTGGGGCATAGTAGAAAAAGTGCTGAAACCCGGCGAGCGCAAAGAATTCTTTTTTGCCGATAAAGATATTTGGAATGTGGCAATGAGGATTATCAGGGAGCGCAAGCGTAGGGAAGTGGAGCCTATACTTGAGGGTATGTACCAGCTAAAAGTAATAGAAGGCGACCCTAAAGACCCTGAAATAAAAACTTTCCTTGAGGTGGTAAATGACATCCAGAAGTTTGCCGACCAGGCGAGTAGGGTAGTAGATAATATGGTAAAAATGGATGAGCACTGGTTTACAGGTACGTTATTGAAGATATTTAAGTAGTGAGTAGAAAGAATAAAGTAGAAAGACGCGCATCGGTAGGTAGATAGTCAGATTTTGTAACGCGTCTTTGGCTAAAGAAAATAAATATTCAAACCGGGCAACCGGTTTTTTAAAGCGAATAAAGTTTCAAAAAATTCTGAAAATATAATTAGTTCAATTTTTGTAGAAATCATTTAAAACATTTTCAATCATGGACGACACTAGCTAGCAATTAACACCAAACCATTCAGAAGGTGGGATGAGTTTAAATCACAGGAAATTTCTTAACCAACAATCAAAAAAGCTCAATAAATGATAACCAGCCCAGTAATCTTGAAGCCGCAATTCCCCCTTGGGGCGTGGGCTTAGTGCGAAAGCGAAGGGGGTTAGGGGAATGTTATTTTATATCTATTTATTATCAATCATTTTTCTTCACTCAATTTAAAACCAATTTTTTATGAACAACAACATCATCTTGCTTTATGGACTTTACACAGCCATAACCATCGTAGTAACAGTTTGGGTAGCCTACACCCTTTTCAGGAATGGAAAAGTTTTCCTGATAGACATTTTCCATGGCAATAAAGACCTTGCCGATGCGGTCAATAACCTTTTGCTGGTAGGGTTTTACCTGGTCAATATCGGTTATGCGGTTTATACACTTAGGGTTGCAGAGGAAATTATTAGTGCCCGTATTTTAATTGAGGTTTTAAGTCTAAAAATTGGTGCTATAATCCTCATTCTTGGTGGCATGCACTTCTTTAACATGTTTGTTTTCTTCCGCCTCCGCAAACGTGCCCTCATTGACAAAAGAAACAACGAACCCTACGATTACAGAGTAAATCCTGAAAATCTATAATTATGAACACCCGGTATATATTGAAAGTTGTTGATTTTGTTTTGCAGGTTTTGAGTGTATTGATACCTTTTGCATGGGCAGCAGCTACTGGTAAAAACATTTATATGTTTTACGCTTATTTTTCACTTGGTGCTACCCAATTTTTAAGCTGCTTATTAAACAGGTTGCTTTTATCAGGCAGGTATAGAGCAGGCAAGCGTTTTCTCTATGAAATTATCCTGGCTGCATATACCCTGATTGCACTATTTTTTATGTGGTACATAAACTATAGCAGGCACGATTTTGGATCAGATATGCATTACAATATACATAATGCAGAAGTGAATTTTATAGGTATCCTGGCATTTTCAAGTCCTTTTCTGGGTATTTGGTATGGTATAATAAGTTTTGTTGAAATAGGTAACGTTTCTGAGTATAAAGAAGGTTAGAAAAAGGGGAAACAATAATGAGGCAGGTCTATCCTGCCTCTTTATCCCAAAAACTTTAAAAATGTGATTTTATGAAAAATCTAAAAATAGTAATAGCCGGTGGCAGTGGTTTTATAGGCATGCAAATGGCCCGCATGTGGGCAGCCGATAATAAGGTGGTCATCCTTACCCGTAATGTACCCAATGGCCCCAATAATACATATGGTACCATGGAGCAAATACCCAATGTGGAAATGGTGCATTGGGATGCGAAAACCCTGGGTACCTGGACAGGCAGCCTTACCGGGTGCAATTTGCTTATTAATCTGGCTGGGCGCACTGTCAACTGCCGCTACAATGCCCGCAACAAAACAGAGATTATGGATAGCCGTGTGGATGCCACTCGCCTACTAGGCGAGGCAGTGAGGCTGATGCACAACCCACCCGAATTGTGGATTAATGGCGCATCTACCACTATCTACCGCCATGCCGAAGACCGCCCTCAGGATGAATATACCGGCGAAATAGAAAATGATTTTTCTGTGCAGGTATGCAAGGCATGGGAGGCTGCTTTTAAGAAAGTCCAATTGACCCAAACCCGCAAGGTTATCCTCAGAATGGCCATAGTATTTGGCAATGGTGGGGTATTGGTACCTTATTCATGGTTGGCAAGGCTGGGAGTAGGTGGTAAGCAGGGCAATGGCAGGCAAATGTTTAGCTGGGTGCATATTACCGACCTTTGCCGTATGGTAGAATGGCTCTATGAACATAAGGACAAAACCGGAGTATATAATGCCGCAGCCCCCGATCCCCAGCCCAACAACACTTTTATGCGCATGCTTAGGACGATTTACAAAATGCCATTTGGCATTCCCGCCCCTGCATGGTTGCTGGAGATTGCCGCCATAATTCACGGCACAGAAACCGAATTGTTACTCAAAAGCCGTTGGGTATTACCCACCAGATTCCTAAAGGAAGGCTTTGAATTCCAGTTCAATAAAATGAATGATGCCCTGAGCAACCTTTTGGAAAAAAATTGATAGATTTATAAAAAAAATCAAGACATTATGGAAAAAGGACTATTGGGCGTCTATATGCAAAGGTTATTTGCTATGCTGCGCCTCATGGTCTTTTTTGTTTTATTGTTCAGCCTGGTTTTTGCATGCAAGTCCAAAACCAAAGCGAAACCACTGGTCAAATATCAAAATATTCCCCTTACA
>CAIWHI010000459.1 GCA_903912435.1 uncultured Bacteroidota bacterium
CAAGGATTATGGTGAATAATAACTTTACCAATTATAAAGTTACTAAGTACTAAAGCAATATTTCTTTTCCTTCGGAACTTTAAGTGAGACTAAAAATCCTTTTTTCTACCAGAAAAAAGGATTTTTAGTTTTAGTTAAATAATTTCTAAATACCCGATTCCTTTTTGTAAAGGATTTAAACATTGCCACATCGCCCAATTAATGTTGATGATGAGCGTTTATTGTTGGTAAATGTCTTTATTTTGTTGAAAATTTGATACTGATGCCACCTCTTATTTCAATATGCATTCCAACATATCACAGGCCCGACTACCTGCAAAAATTGTTTGCAAGCATAGAAATACAGGACTTTAAGGATTTTGACATAGTTATAACCGACAATAGCTCTGATGACTCCGTTCTAAATTTAGTGAATTCATATACCCACAAATTCAAAATTTCTTACTTCAGGAACACCCCATCGGTGAGCATGACTGAAAACTGGAATAATTGTATCAGAAAAGCTACAGGTACATGGATAAAAGTAATGCATAGTGATGATAGTTTTGCGGGAAAAGATGCCCTTGGTGCTTTTGCTGAGGCTGCGAGAAAACAACCTGCTGCAATTTTTAGTGCTCTATATGTTCATAATGAAACCTTTAATACTACAAAGATTGACCAATTAAATCCTTCAGAAGTTGAGTTGTATAGCAATAACCCTTACATGCTTCTGTATAATAATTTGGTAGGCTCTCCAAGCACCTGCATGGTTAGAAATGACATAAATGAACTTTATGATCCACGCCTGGGCTGGATTGTAGACATTGATTATTACTTTAGGATTATTAGCCATAGCGGATTTTCTTATATCCCTGAGCCTATTATTAATATGACCCAGAATGAAACACAGGTAACGCAGGATTGCTTTAGAAATAAAGCTGTTGAAATACCTGAAGGATTGATTTTGTTACAAAAATACGGCAGTAAACTTACTGGAAATATTACTCAATACAACTCATGGTGGCGATTTATCCGCAATATGAGTATTCGCAGCGTAGAGGAATGCCAGCAATATGCAAAGGGCTATGAAATACCGAAGTTTCTGGTAAATATTATTAACTTCCAAAAAAGAATTCCTGAAACAACTTTATCAAATCGATATATATCCCGTCTACTAATGACTTTGCACTACTTCCTTAGATTCAAATTAAATATTTCAATATAAAAGAGTAATTATAGCCTTGACTAAACAATACTTAGCTACCTAAAATACAATAAATGCATTACAACATAAATATTTTCATCATAAAATGGTATTGTGTTTTTTACCTTCCAGTATATTTCATCAGGAAGGGATTATATACCTCACTTAAGGAAATGGCACCATTGATGAAGGGTAAGTTACTAGATTTTGGATGCGGTGCCAAACCTTATAAGAGTTTATTTACGAATGCGTCGGAATATATAGGACTGGATATTGAAGTTTCGGGACATAGCCATCAAAACGAAAACATAGACGTTTATTACGATGGAAAAATCATACCCTTTCAGGACAATCATTTTGACAATGTTTTTGCCACAGAAGTATTCGAACATGTATTCAATATAGATGAAGTATTGCCTGAAATCAAAAGGGTTTTAAAGCCCGGAGGGCAAATCCTGATTACATGCCCATTTGTATTTCCGGAACATGAAAAACCATATG
Organism: uncultured Bacteroidota bacterium; assembly: GCA_903912435.1. Lineage (GTDB taxonomy): Bacteria > Bacteroidota > Bacteroidia > Chitinophagales > Chitinophagaceae > Nemorincola. The sequence goes on from CAIWHI010000459.1 coordinate 1,685, forward strand.
ACTTTGCGCGTTATACAAGTTTTGGCATAAAACACATCTTTGAGAAGCACGGATTTAAGATAATAGACCAAAGAAAAACCGGCAATTATGTTGAGGTGGCTGCACAAATATTCATGTATTATATCAACTACATGTTGCCAAAAAAGCCCTTCCTCATCTATCTAATCCTGTTCCAAATTTTCTTATTGCCTATTATTGTCATTACAAGTATTCTAAATTTTATTCTACCCAAAAAATTAAAGCGAGACGACTTTTACCATAATAATGTTGTACTTGCTCAAAAACTATAATTGAATATTAATAAATCTGCAATCATTGCAAACCTGCATTAAATGTCTATTTTAGTTGGCATGGTAAGTTTGCTGAGCTAAAAATTAAATACATCACACTAATGGGTATAGTTATAAGGCAGTCAATAAAAACATCGCTGGTAGTAGTAACAGGTGCTATGTTGGGTGCTTTAGTTGTGTGGTTAAGTGCCAGGTATCCTTCAATACCCCAATATGGATATATTAAGAACATAACCAATTATGCATTGGTTATGTCCCAGATTCTATTATTCGGGCTTAATAGCACCCTTGCTGTCTACATTCATAAATACACGAATGACCAATCAAAAAGTAAACTCCTAATAACACTCTGCATTCTCATCCCTGCTATAATGATTACCTTATTTTCGGCATTTTACTTATTTTTCAAAAA
>CAIWHI010000460.1 GCA_903912435.1 uncultured Bacteroidota bacterium
ACCTGATGAGGTGAAGGTGATTTCTCCCAATGAATTGACGCATACTTATGCTAACGAGCAACGCACGCAATTAATAGATTTTTACCGGGCTAAAACACAAATGTTGGTGAGGATTGTTACCGAACTAATTATAGATGAGGAGGTAAATTCTAAAATCCCTAAGGTGTTGAGCAAGTCGGAGATGTTTGAAGCAATGGCTCGTAAGAACCCTAACCTTGCCAAACTAAAGGACGGACTAGGTATGCAGGTTGAATATTAGTAGGGCAATTTAAGAACTTTATAAACTTATAAACATTTTACACTGTTCTCTTACCAAAGAATAATTACTTTTGATTTTTAAAATCCAGAACATAATTTATGGCAGAAGCGATACGGATGCCCTTACTTAGTGATACAATGAAAGAAGGCGTAATAGCTGAGTGGCTTAAAAAAGTAGGCGACACAGTTAAGTCTGATGATATCATTGCAGAAGTTGAGACTGATAAAGCCACCATGGAGGTAATGCCTTATGTAGATGGCACTCTTCTTTATATTGGTGTAGAGAAGGGCAAGGGTATACCTATAAATGGCATTATGGCCATCATAGGTAAGCCAGGCGAAGATTTTCAATCTATATTGGATGCTGAAAATGGTGTTGCCCCTAAGGCCGCACCTGTAGTTGAAGCACCAGCGGTTCCAGCTCCTGTTGCCGCAGAATCTGTAGCTAGTTCGGCTTCTTCTTTGCACACTTTGTTTGATTGGGTGCCAGAGGCAACAGAAGCTCTAGCAGCCGAAGCTCCAAAAGTAGAAGTAGCTGCTGACGAACCGGCCCATACATCTGATGAGCGTGTTAAAGCCTCTCCTTTAGCCAAGAGATTGGCAGAAGAGAAGGGTGTTGACCTCCATGAAATAAAAGGTAGTGGTGACTACGGTCGTATCATCAAGCGTGACATAGATACGTTTGTTCCAGCACCTAAGGTAGAACCAGTGGTTAGTGCACCAGTAGCAGCACCTACACCTGTTTCTGCCACTGTTCCTGTTTCTACCCCTGCCTCTGTTTCTGTTCCTGTTTCTGCTTCTCAAGCGAAGCTTTCTGCTACGCCTGGTGTTGAAAGTTATACTGATACTCCATTGTCACAAATGCGCAGGATTATCGCTCAGAAATTGGCTGAAAGTAAGTTTAGTGCCCCTCACTTCTATTTGCGCATGACCATTAATATGGACAATGCAATGGAAGCCCGTAAGGCTATAAATGAACTATCCCCTGTTAAGGTGTCTTTCAACGACCTGATAATAAAGGCTTGTGCAATGGCTTTGCGCCGTCACCCGGCAATTAATAGTTCATGGATGGGTGATTTTATCAGGCAAAACAACCATATTCATATTGGTACTGCAGTTGCAGTTGATGAAGGTTTGATTGTTCCGGTAATTAAGTTTGCTGACCAGAAGTCTTTGTCTCAAATTGCTGAAGAGGCTCAAACCTTAATTGGTAAGGCACGCAATAAAAAATTACAGATTCCTGATTTTACCGGTAATACATTTACCATATCTAACCTGGGTATGATGGATATTGATGATTTCACAGCTATCATCAATCCGCCTGATAGCTGTATTTTGGCTGTGGGTAAAATCGCACCAAATGCAGTTGTTGAAAATGGACAAGTAGTAGTTCGTAATTTAATGAGGTTGACCCTTAGTTGCGACCATAGGTCTGTAGATGGTTCAGTAGGTGCTAAATTCCTGCAAACATTGAAGGCTCATTTGGAGAATCCGGTAACAATGCTGGTTTAATAAGTGTTTTATATCATATAATAGGCAATAGAAATTCATTCTTTTTGGGTGAATTTCTATTGTTGTTTATAGCGGGGTTTAAGTTGCTGGGTAAGGCCCTGGATATATTTTCGACTCTTTTAAAAGTGTGGCTTTTAATTTATGTGAAATAATCTTTCCGCAAAACCAAATATTTTTATACTTTTAGTCGCTTGAAAAAATAATAGAAATTTATGTTGAGAAATACGCTGCTTTTTATTGCCTTTCTATTTCTGTTTGCTGCTAATGTTAGTGCAAAGAAGAACTATGGTATTGTGTTCTATAATGACCATGGCAAAAAATTTAAGGTTTATACTAATGGCGAATTACAGAACAAGGATTTCATGACTGAGGTTTCTATTTGTTGTTTTCCTGTAGAGGCTGTGAAGGTGAAAATAGAATTTGAAAACGATAAGAAAGTTGAGGGCACTATATATATCAGGGCAAATCATACCGAGTATGATTATGTTTCCGAATCGGGTATTGAATTCGACCATTATGAGCGTATACCGGCTGCAAACAGAAATAACATAACCCCTAAAGTAATTGGAGAGACAAATATAGCAGGTTCTTCAAATGTTAAAAAAGAACCATGTACCCAGGCGAAATCTCATGCAGCATTTTATGACTTTTACAATAGTTTAATAAAACATGATGATTTTGATGATGTAAAACTGTCAGAGGCTAAAATTGCCATTTTCGCTGAGTGCTTTACTTCTAAACAGGTAAATATTACCATGAGTACTTTCCAGAATGAGTCAACCAAATTGGCGTTTGCAAAATATGCTTACGATTATGTGGTTGATAAAAGCAAGTATGCTGTTGTAAGGGAAAGGCTTACCGAACCAGCTAATTTGGTGGCTTTCGATAAGTTCATGGAGTCTAAGAAGTAATTTCAGGTTTATTCAATCCATTTTTATTATTCATTTTTTTTACTGGTACCTAATGTTGCTGAATAGAAGTAGTATGGGTACGTGAACTATACAACCTGCATTTTATTTTAGGTTCTAATTCTATGTTTCAGAATTTTATTTATATTTGAAAATAAAAACAGAAAATGGAAAATTATAATAGGGGAGAGTCGGATATATTCAGGATGGAAATTGATGAGTATTCTAAGGTTACCTTCCTTGAGATGGTAAGGTGGACCAAATTCCTATCCATTATTGGGTTCATTTTTTTGGGTTTAATGGTGTTTGGCTGCTTTTCCATGGCTTTTGCGGTAGCTGCATTTCCAAGTATGGCCGGTATGAGTGGCTTAAGCAATTCGATGGCAGGTTTAGGTGCTGTTGGTATGGTGCTTATGGCTTTGGTCTTCGCAGGTATGACTTATTACCCTATTTATGGACTTTTAAGGTATTCTTCATGTATGAAAAAGGCCATGAATACCAATAATAAGGATTTGTTTCATAAGGCAATTAAGTACCTCAAAAATGTTTTTAAGTATTATGGTATCTGTATGATTATAGTTCTTGGGTTTTATGGGGTAGCTATATTCGCCGGATTAATTGGTGCGTTGATAAAATAATCGTCCTGTATAAGAATCGTATTTCAATAAAAATTCCAATTTGTTAAGCACAGATTGGAATTTTCTTTTTGAGGCAAATTTTTTAGTCCTTAATCGAAGATAAAAACTGAACTATGGAAAATAGTGATAGTACAGAGTCAGGCATTTTCCAGATGGAAAGAGGGTGTAAAACAAACTGTGTCAAAGTCCGCAAAATAGTGGAACTTTAAAAACACGGTAAATGAAAAAAACAAGCAAATTGTTTGAGTTTGACTACGAAGAGGTGAAGAACAAAGCC
>CAIWHI010000461.1 GCA_903912435.1 uncultured Bacteroidota bacterium
ATCAACTTCGAACGCAGATTCTAACAAGCTCTTATTCAGAATACTCTGAAAAAGTAGTAAATGTTTTTCCGTCAAAGCGGCTCAAACCAAAACCTCTTGTTCCAAACCAAAGGTTTCCTTTTTTATCTTCTAATCCAAACCAAACAGCATTATTAGTGAGTCCATCTTTTGTAGTAAAATTTCTAAAGGTTTTTCCATCATAACACCACACCCCACTTGATTCTGTAGTGAACCAAATATTTCCATGTTTGTCTTCTAAAATAAAATATACCTGGTTAACAAAACCTTCTTGCTCCCTAAAACCGGTAAATGATTTTCCATCATAGCGGCAAGCGCCATGTCTTCGGGTGGCGAACCAAAGATTACCCGCCTTATCCTCACAGATCGAAAAAATCATATCATCGTGAATACAGTCTTTTGGCCTGGAGTCGGTAAAGGTTATTGGTATAAAGTTGGGTATTGATTCTGTCGTAGGCTTGTTAGAGGATCTTTGGTCTTCGTTAAACTTGTAATAATCTGTGGATGGAAGAAAATTTTTAAAAGATTTCCCATCATAGCGCCATACGCCACCACCGTTCCATGAGCTAAACCATAGGTTCCCCATCTTATCTTGTATTATACGCACAATATATTGACTGTGATTGCCAAGATTAAATTTATGGTCATCATTATTCAGGAAATTTTTAAAATTTTTTCCATCATAGCGATAAACACCGTTATTCATTGTCCCGAACCAAAGGTTGCCTTGCTTGTCTTCTAAAAGGCATGTAACTGGGTTCTTGCTTGCATCTTCCTTTGCTGTTAGATTTGTTATCGTTTTCCCATCGTAGCGACAAATCCCGTTAGCAGTGCCAAACAAAATATTTCCTGCTTTATCTTCAACAATCGCATTCACATTATTACTCAATAAACCATCTTTCTTCGTAAAATTCGTAAAGTATGTGCCATCATAACAATAAACACCTTCATTCAAAGTGCCGAACCAAAGCTTTCCTGTTTTATCCATGAACCCACAATCAACCTGGGTATAGTTAGTCCCTTGTGTCCTCACCATTTTGGGATGCGCTGTGGTGTTTGTCTTTATCTTGCCTGCGGTGCGCTTTGGCTGAGATTGGTATTGCCCGTTACAGACACCACCCAAAATCAATAATAACAACAGTGAGGAAATACGCTTCATGGTTTAAAAGTAGAAAAATGCAGGCACAAGCAAACGTTAAAAACATAATGTAAGCAGGGTGAAATGGAGAAAAGTTCGATATTCCTGTTTGGGTCGAAATCAAAACCCGCTCTGAGAGCGGGTTTTAACTAAGTGCCCCAGAAAGTTATCGAACCCATGCTCGCAAAGCTACAAACAGGATATTAAGGTGATTGTATCTAACTGTTCCGCCACCAGAGCATCTTATTTATTATTACATTCCATCAGGTAAGTTCCCAATAGAAACTGGAACACTATTTGGTGTATTTGTTAAAATAATTTCTTTAGATTCAATATTTGTTGCCAACCTATATAGTGTGGATTTGCAATGTGCGTTGACAGATAAGTGGGTTTGGTATCTTGAATGTGATATATGCTTGATTATTTCAAGTGCAACTGATAATGAAAAAACAGTAAATAAGAACAAATGAATACACTTCTTTCTATGCCTACAAAAAAGCGGAGCATTCCACCAGAATGCTCCGCTTCTCTTTTAATATGGGCAACCAATTGTTACCAGATTGAATTTATTACCTAGCGATGTTTATTGTGGTACGGTAGACTTTATCACCGCTAACAATTTTTACAATATAGCTACCTGCGGCAACTGAACCAAGATCGAAATTAACGGGTGATGTGTTTTCAACAGACTGGGTTGCAACTACGTTGCCCAATATGTTGAAGACGGTGATGGTACTCTTTAAATTGCCTGGTAGTTCAATTTTAAATGAGCCATTTGATGGATTCGGGAAGATATTTGGCTCTGTAATCAATGTGGTGGTCACATTCAGTGAAGGGCAAATACTGGCTGTAATGGCCTGGCTACCTGAACCTAAACCCATATTATAGCTAATAGTTGCCGTGCCAGCCGAAATACCGGTAACAATGCCACTTGAAGCACCAACAGTAGCTACGGCGGGATTGCTGCTGGTCCATACACCGCAAGGCACAATACCAGATATGGTTGTTGTATCAGTAACGCACACAGTAGCCGAGCCGGTGATAGGTATAGTGGCGACATTTACTTTACGCACTATGCCAACTGGCTGACTGGTAATGTACAGGTTATTGTTGGCATCAAATGCAAGGCCTGTTGGTGAGCTGATATTTGCCGCAGTAGCCGCACCGCCATCGCCTGAGAAACCTACGGCTCCTGTGCCGGCAACAGTATGGATAAGACCATCGGTGCTGGCCCTGCGTACACGGTTATTGCCCATGTCGCTGATGAACACATTACCGGCAATGTCGGTAGTTACAAATGAAGGATCGTTCAGCTGGGCCGCAGTAGCTGCGCCTCCATCGCCTGCAAAACCTGCGACAGAGCCGGCATAGGTAGTAATAATACCGGCAGCATCTACTTTACGTACCCTCTGGTTGCCCAGGTCGGCAATGTAGACATTTCCAATACCATCTACACAAACACCATTTGGTGCATAGAGCTGTGCTGCTGTTGCGGCTCCGCCGTCTCCTGCAAATCCGCCTGAGGTACCTGCAATAGAGCTGATGATGCCGGCGGGGTTAACCTTACGGATGTGATGATTGGCGTAGTCGCAGATGTAAATGTTGCCTGCTGCATCTAAAGTTACGTCGGTAGGTTGGCTAAGATTTGCTGCAGTTGCTGCACCACCGTCGCCGCCAAAGCCCGAGGTAGAGCCAGCTACGGTAGTAATAATTCCGGTGCTGAAGTTGACCTTCCTGATGCGGTTATTGCCAAAGTCGGCTATATATAGGTTATTGCCACTCGCATCAAGGCCTACAGATAGCGGGTTGTTTAATATTGCCGCAGTTGCAGCCGCACCATCACCATTAAATCCGATAGAGCCAACCGTACCGGCGATGGTGGTGATAATGCCGGATGTGTTTACTTTACGTATCAGGGAATTGGCCTTGTCGGCAATGTATACATTGCCGGCGGCATCTACAACTGCCTTTCCGGGATTGTTCAACCCGCTGGTGGTAGCGCTTACGCCATCGCCTGTATAGCCGTTAGTGCCTGTGCCGGCTACTCTGCCGATAATTTGCGCCTTTGCGCCAAATGAGAACAGCACTAAAGCTGCTACTGAGAAAGTGTACAAGTTCTTTTTCATAAAATTTGATTTGTGTTTGTTTATTGTTTTGTTTCAGCAAGATTACGATGGCTGGAAAGCGTTTGCTCACTACAGTTAGGGAAAGCGGGTTTTGGGTTAGTGATGACCCTTTTATGGGTCTATACTGTGTTGAATCGGCATGTGTTTTGTATCCTGAGTTTGCTTTGTTCTGCCAGCAGGCAGGCTATTGATGACTCTGCGGAAGTGGGGTAGGAGGCATAAGTAAGAGGCAGTCTCGGGTTTTTGAGAGAGCCTCTGTGTGCATATTGGTAGTAAATAAATGGAATTATTGCTCAAACGGTGTGTTTCTGAACCTGTGCATTCCTTTAGAATTGTGTTTAATAAGGCGACAAATTCAAATGAATAATACCATATATTTGGCATGATTGTTGATGGATTTTACAAAAAAAAATCAACCATATGAAAAAAACAATTCTCACCAGGCTTACCTATATCTTTTGCCTTATTTCAATAGGTGTGTTAAAAGTAAACGCCCAAATAATTACTACATATGCTGGCAGCGGAATGGCCGGATATAGTGGCGATGGCGGGCCTGCAAGTGCAGCTAAATTACAGTGGCCAAGCGGCGTTGCAATAGATATTCGTGGCAATGTGTATGTAACTGATTATTCAAATTTTAGGATACGTAAGATCAGTTCTGCAGGGATAATTACTACCATAGGTGGTAATGG
>CAIWHI010000462.1 GCA_903912435.1 uncultured Bacteroidota bacterium
ATAATGATACTTTATTGAGGCCTGATGATAATAAATATTCATTTCAGGCTTTTTTTGTCTACTCCTATTCCTCGCACAAAATTGCACCAAATCCATTACTAAATGAATTAGATAAGTATAGGGCAACTAGTACTATAAATATTTTTGGTTTAAACGATGAAGGACATATTGAGGCAAGACGTATATCCCTGGAAAGATTTGAAGGTTTTATAGTACAAGACAAGAACGTTGACATTAATGATTTTGCTTACAGATATATTCTTGACTAATTTTTTATGCAAATACTCTTTTGGCTTAGCCTTTTCCTCATTTTCTATACCTTTTTCGGGTATGGTATCTTGTTGTTTTTTATTGTGAAGTTGAGGATAATGTTAAAAGGCAAGCGCCCATTGCCGGATAATGGCGGCAATTGGCCCACTTTGACTCTCATCGTTTCAGCCTATAATGAGGAACTATGCATTGAAGAGAAAATTACCAATTCATTGTCTCTCGAATACCCAAAAGAAAATATAAAATACCTGTTTATAACCGATGGCTCAAATGATTCAACGCCGGATATAATTAAAAAATACCCAATTATCAAGCTAATGCACCAACCCGAAAGGCGGGGCAAGATAGCTGCTATTGAAAGGGCTATGAAGGAGGTGGATACCGAAATAGTGATTTTTACTGATGCCAATACACTTCTGAATAATAAAGCGCTGGTAAATATTGCCCGCCATTATCACGACTCCAAGGTTGGTGCCGTGAGTGGTGAGAAGAGGGTAAGTATTGAAGAGGTTGCCGATGCCACTGCAGGCGAAGGCTTTTACTGGAAATATGAATCAAAACTCAAGACCTGGGATTCCGAGTTGTATTCAGTAGTTGGGGCTGCCGGTGAGTTGTTTAGTGTACGTACCAGTTTATTCGAAAATGTAGCACCTGATACTGTGTTGGATGACTTTATGATTTCTATGCTCATAGCCCAGAAAGGCTATCGTATTATTTATGAAGCATCAGCCTATGCTACCGAAACTGGTTCTGAAAATATCGGTGAGGAATTGAAGCGTAAAATCCGTATAGCCGCAGGTGGTATCCAGTCTATCCTTAGGCTCAAGCAAGCCATTAACCCCTTCCATAATTTTGTCCTTGCATTCCAATACATTAGTCATCGTGTTCTACGTTGGACGATTACCCCATTTCTAATGGTCTTAGCATTGATATTGAATGCTTTCCTGGCATTTAATCCAGGTGGTATTATCTATCTGGGATTGTTTATTTGTCAGGTTGGGTTCTATACGCTTTCCCTTCTCGGCTGGATATTAGAAAAAAGACAGGTACGCATCAAGGCATTATTTATCCCATACTACTTCTGTATGATGAATTATGCAGTGGCGGCAGGTATTAGGCGTTATTTCCTCAAACAACAGAGTGCTGTGTGGGAAAAATCTAAAAGGAAGTAAATTTAGCTACCAAATTATTGCTTTACTTTGCCCAATGTCGCTATTTATCGCTTCGCTTAATTCGGGC
>CAIWHI010000463.1 GCA_903912435.1 uncultured Bacteroidota bacterium
AAAAGACACAGCTAAAAGAGTTGAAGGATGGTTGTAGTTGATATTATTCTATAATTCCACCTCTTAGAAACAAACTTTAGTCAAATACATAGTAACAAACATCAATTTTATACCCTATCAGGTATAAAATCATCAAAATATCCAATTTTATACCCAATCAGGTATAAATACACCCAAAACCTGTATATTTATACCCTAAAAGGTATAAAATTGACACTCAGGGATTTTGTAAAAGAAAAAAGGAACTCTGTTCAATTGACCCAGGTAGAATTAGCGGCAAAGGCTGGGGTGGGCCTGCGTTTCCTACGAGATTTAGAGCAGGGTAAAAAAACTTTGCGAATTGACAAAGTAAATCAGGTGCTACAAATGTTTGGACATGAAGTTGGTGCAGTTCCTATGGATAGAAGTAAACTTTTTGAATAGACACAATTGTTAGCCCTTGCCTCGCCCCTTTATTCCACTTATCTATGTGCCTATAGGGGCAAAATTGGGGTTTTAACTATTGCAATTTTACTAATCAATATAAGCTTAACTACCTTTGTGCTATGGCATATAAATCACTTCGTGCGTTTATCGAAGCCCTGGAAAAGGCTGGTGAATTGGTGAGAATTAAGACGTTCGTAGACCCGGTTTTAGAAATAGCAGAAATTACCGACAGGGTATCTAAAACTCCCGACCGCAATAAGGCCCTGCTATTTGAAAATACTGGTACTGAGTTCCCGGTATTGATCAATGCCATGGGTAGCGAAAAGCGTATGTGTATAGCTCTGGGTGTAAATGAACTTGATGAGGTAATGAATGATATTGATAGCCTGTTGAAAAATCTTTCCGCACCCAAAAGTGGCCTTCTTGAAAAACTTGCAATGCTGCCACAATTAGGCAAGTTTGCCTCCTATATGCCTAAGGTAATTAGTGGGCGAGGTGCTTGCCAGGAGGTTATTATGGAAAACCCTGACCTAAGTAAATTACCAATACTATTATGCTGGCCACAGGATGGTGGGAGATTTGTAACACTCCCGTCTATTCATACCAAGGATCCAAATACTGGTGTACGGAATATAGGTATGTACCGCATGCAGGTATTCGATAATCAAATGACAGGTATGCACTGGCACAAACACAAGGTTTCGGCCAGGCATTTCAATGAGTACAAAAAACTGGGAGAGCGTATGCCGGTAGCCGTTGCCCTGGGTGGTGACCCCATTTATACCTATTCTGCTACAGCTCCCTTACCCGAAAATGTAGATGAGTACATGTTAGCCGGTTTTCTGCGCAAGAAAAAAGTGGAATTGGTGAAATGCCTTACCCAGCCTGAGATTGAGGTGCCTGCCGACGCTGATTTTATTATAGAAGGTTATGTAGACCCCAATGAGGACCTGATATGGGAAGGCCCGTTTGGCGACCATACCGGTTATTATTCTTTGCCCGATTGGTATCCAAGGTTTCATGTCACGGCTATCACGCACCGTAAGGATGCCATTTACCCGGCTACCATTGTAGGCATACCACCACAAGAGGATGCATGGATAGGTAAGGCGACTGAGCGTATTTTCCTTACCCCCATTAAAATGACTATGGTGC
>CAIWHI010000464.1 GCA_903912435.1 uncultured Bacteroidota bacterium
ATTAGCACATGGAGTTCACGGGCTGGTGCATCAGGACTTAGGGTTTTACCTATCTGATTAATCATATTTATCTCCTGTTCCTTTACATTTTTTACAGTTTCCCATACGTTTTTGGAAACATATATTTGCTGGGAAAGGTTGTGCTCATATTCAGCCCTGATGCTAACAGTCATTGCATATTGTAGTTCCTGAACGGTCATAGCTGAATCATAGATGCGTGGTATCAATTGACGGGGGGTAATCCTTTCGATAAATAATACCAAACGCTCATATGCCTGAAGTCTGAGACGGAGTGTTACATCCTGTGCATCCTGAAAGAGTGCTAGTTGTTTGCGTTGGTTTTGGGCAATGAGAAACCTTTTGACAATAAGATGGCTTGAAATTAAAACTACTACCGCCGGAATGGTGTACTTGAGAACCTCAAGTATAGTGCCTGCTACATTTTCCATATTAGTGCAAAAATATAACGTTTTCGCTCAAGTATGGTAGGGAATTTTTCAGGATGATAAACCTAAGGATTAAGGGAGTTTTTATTTGAAATGACAATTTTATATAGTTTTCTAATTCGATGGCCATAATATCTACTCACTCTGTATATCGATAGTACAAAATGATTATTCAGATGGCTGATGAATTAGTAAAAACTGATTACAATAAATTAACGCAAACGTAATTTGCTGTTAATAATATCTTTAGATAACAAGTATTCCTTTGCACCAAAATAGGGATATGAGACTTAAGTTTACATTGCTGTTATCTGTTTTATTGGTTTTTTGTTTTACTGGGGTATTTGCACAGGTTACTTCCTCTAGTATGGCAGGTATTGTTAGGGATGATTCAAATAAGGTTTTATCTGGTGCAATTATTGAAGCTATCCATGTTCCTACGGGGTCTAAGTATGGTACTGATTCAAAATCTGATGGTAGCTATAATATCCAAAACATGAATGTGGGCGGCCCTTACAAGGTGACTGTGAGTTTTGGTGGTGCAATTATCCGTACTTACGAAAACCTTTTTCTCCAACTAGGTGAGGTTTACCAGTTAGATATAAAAATGGGGTCTGATAAACATGTACTAGATCAGGTAACAGTGGTAAGTAGCAGGGATAATATCTTTAATAACCGTAGGACAGGTGCTTCAACCACTATATCTAACCTTGAAATTAGTACCTTACCAACAACCGGTCGTTCAATTGGCGATTTTACAAGGTTAACTCCACAATCTTCAGGTTCTAACTTTGGTGGCCGTAATAGTTTGTATAATAATGTACAGTTGAATGGTGCCAATTTCAATAACTCTTTTGGCTTAAGTAGTGGTTTGCCCGGTGGTGGACAGCCATTTCCATTAGATGCTGTTGATCAGATTCAGGTGGGTATTGCCGATTTTGATATCAAACAAAGCAATTTCACAGGTGCAAATATTAATATAGTGACAAGGAGAGGAACAAATGATTTTACTGGTTCAGCTTATACTTATTACCGCGACCAGAGCTTTAATGGGATGCATGTGAATAGTACCGATCTACCTGCTGCAACAAGTTTGGTAAACCAGGTATATGGAATTAGGGTAGGTGGTCCAATCATCAAGGATAAATTGTTCTTTTTTGTAAACGCAGAATACGAAAATAGTATTTCTCCAGGTGGAACAGCATGGAAGGCTACAGGTAATGGTGTAACAGGTGCTTATATTTCAAGGGCAAATAGTGATTCATTGAAGAAGTTATCTGATTTTGTAAAGAATACCTATCATTATGACCCAGGTGCAATAGATGGTTATAATAATAGCTTTAATAATAAATATACAAGGATTGTTGGTAGGCTCGACTATAATATAAATGACAAGCATAAGCTTAATGCCAGTTTTATGCAGTACAATAGTAGCTTGCCAAGTATGGTAAATTCTACCAGTGCAGCAAATGGCTCATTGTCTACAGGAAGAAACGGAGCCAATTCTTTGGCTTTTGGTAATACAATTTATAATACTGATCATCAGGTATCAGCCTTTAGTGTTGAGTTAGCTAGTAAGCTTAATAATAATATAAATAACCAATTATTGGCTTCTTATACTCATGTTAGAGATACAAGAAGCAGCCCAAGTTCTTTGTTCCCATTTGTAGATATTGAAAGCGGTAGTGCTAATCCTGGGGATAATTATACTAGTCTTGGATATGAATTATTTAGCTATAAAAATGATGTGCAGTATAATACACTTGCTGTATATGATAATATAACTATTAATAAGGGTAGGAATTTCATTACAGGTGGTGCCTCATTCCAGTACCTTACTTTTAAAAATAGTTTCCTTCCCTATGGAACAAGTTATTACCGATACAATACCATGCAGGATTTCATGAATAATGCTGCTCCTATTGGTTTTGGATATACTTACCCATATGCAGGACAGGATGGTTATGCAAAAGTGCATTATGGCTTACCAGGTGTTTATGGTCAGGATAAAATACAGTTAAGATCAAATTTAGTGGTTACTATAGGCCTGCGTATTGATATGCCATTGTATCTCGATAATATAACTAAGAATGCGTTTATAGATACATTGAAATTGCTCAATGATAAAGGTGATACTGTTCATTATGATGTAAGTAAATGGCCAGAAGTAAAAGCGATTATACAGCCAAGGATTTCGTTTAACTGGAGTCCATTAAAAGATAAATCATTACAGGTACGTGGTGGAACCGGTATTTATATGGGTCAGATACCTTTTGTGTGGTTGACCAATGTACCGGGCAATAATGGTACAGTTACCAATAACGTTCAGATAAATAACCCTACTGTTTTACAAAATATGCAATTCCAGGTTGATCCTGCAAAAGCTATTGCCCAACTAACATCTGCACAGCAAAGCCAGTACTTCCCAACACAAGCCGGCAATTCAGTTCCAGGTCAAATTGCAGCAGTGGATCCTAAATTTAAAATGCCTGAGGTATGGCGTTCAAGCCTTGGTGCTGATTATAAATTACCATGGTTGGGACTGGTAGGTACTTTAGATTTAATGTATACAAAGGATATTTATTCAGTTAACCAATTTAATGCAAATCTGCCTAAACCAACCGGCCACCTATCTTATTCAGGTGATACCAGGGATTTATATCCATCTGGCCGTATATATAGTGCAATTAGTGGCGTATATGTATTAAAGAATACCAATCTTGGTGATGCTTATTCCGCAACCATTGGAATATCTAAACCAGCAAAGAAAGGGTTCTATGGCTCATTGTATTATACTGCTATGTATTCAGAAGAGGTTTCACAAAACCCTGGTTCCCAGGCAAGTTCTGCATGGTTCTTTGTGGAGCATGTGAATTCACCAAATGATGTAAGGTTATCTCCTTCCTCCTTTTTTGCCCCACACCGCATTGTTGGTACTATTTCTTATAGGTTTGAGTATTTGAATCATCTTGCTACTACAGTTTCGGCATACTATAATGGCGAAAGTGGTGGCAGGTTCAGCTTCTTGTCTTATGCTGATATTAATAGGGATGGAGTATATAATGACCTGATTTATATACCAAAAGATGCAAATGAACTTACCTGGACAGCTATTAAAGATAGGACAACAGGTGCTACTTTGTTTACAGCCCAGCAGCAAGCAGATGCATTTAATGCCTTCATTAAGCAGGATAAGTACCTGAGCGCACACAAAGGACAATATGCTGAGCGTAACGGTGCGAAATTGCCAATGTACCATACTCTTAATATGAAAATTATGCAAGATATATATACCAAGATTGGCAAAAGGAATGGTTCACTTCAAATTTCGGCAGATATACTCAATATACCCAACATGTTTAATTCATCATGGGGAGTTAGGCAAGGTCTTGCTGTAAGTTCGGGCCAGATAATAAGTGGAGCCAGCACAAGCAAAGGTGTTACTACATGGCAAATGGCTACCATTACTAATAGCCAGGGACAAGTAGTATTGCCTACAAGTACCTTTTTACCTGTTTTGAGTTCAGCCAGCACATGGGGTATGCAACTAGGTTTGAGATTTACTTTCTAGTTTTATTAATATCAATTTGATTGAGTTTTTTTATTGCGATTATATTATAAACAACAAAAACAAAACAGGTTATGAAAAAAGTAATTGTACTTGCGTTATTAGTTTGTGTGGGCATTTTGTCGAGAGCCCAGGATTCAACCAGGATTTTCCAAAATTTTGACCTTTGCGATAGTAATACAGATTTAGAACATTTCCCTCCGGGATGGAGTGCATACAATGTAAATGGCGACCAAACATGGCAGTGCTATAGCCAATATGGTGTAAGCAATTCTCGTTGTCTTGAAATAAATGGTTACCAATCTGCGGCTAACTGGGCTAATGAAGATTGGTTATTTACCCCAAGGTTGAATTTGAGCAGCTATTCAGGATCTATATATCTTAACTTTTTTAGCATCTGGAAATACTCTGGCGATTCATTACATGTAATGGTTTCCAATAATTATACATTAGGTGCTAATCCTAGTACTACAGGTACATGGACAGAATTGGCACATACAGGTGCTTCATTTGCAGGTGATACAGGTGTATATTATCAGTTTCAGGTAAATCTGACTGCTTATAAAGCCACTCCTTGCTTTGTAGGTTTTAAGTACACATCTACAACATCTGACGGTAGCAGGATCAATATTGATAGCGTATATACTACAACTACATCTATTACAGGTGGTGGCGGTTCTCACGCTGCAGTAGCTAATGTGAATGCTGAAAATATCAATTTATCTGTTGTGGCTAATAATTCAGCTAACGAGCTGACAGTTTCTTTTGATGTAATGGCGGGTAACTATTCTATTGAGCTTTATGATATGGTAGGCCTTAAAATTGCCGTAATGGGTTGCATTGTAAACGGTCCTGGCGAAATGGCCGATGCCGATTATGGCTACGTAGGTTCGGGAACTGATAAGGTAACCTTATACCGTGGCAAGGAAGCC
>CAIWHI010000465.1 GCA_903912435.1 uncultured Bacteroidota bacterium
CCTTACCACCACCTTTACCAGCAAATTTCAAGTGTGGAGCCGGAACACGTTTAACACGGAACTCTGTACTACCTAATGAAGTAGAATGACCCTTTTCAAATTCACCGACAACATTTACTGTAATTTTACCAGGAGTAGTAACCTTTACAGTAAACTTACCATTTGATCCGCTTATTGTACCACCAGCACTTACAGAAGCATGTACTTTATCCATAGAGATACCTGGAGCGGCTATTGTTACAGGGTTATCAACACCGATGTAGAATACATTCATCTTATCAGGAGATACACTAGATGATGGTGGAGCCACAGTATATGATTGTTCTGGCGTTTCATATTCCTTAATAGTACCGTCATTAGTTTTCAACCTTACAATACCTTTCCATTTTTTCTCACCTGAACCAGAACCAGTAACTGTATAAGTACCCTTACCGTCTTTTACATTCAACTTCTGGCCACCAACAGTGATATCAGGGTTGCTTGAAGAACTGTAAGCAGTTAAGAACACTTCAGCCTCGTATTGCTGGCCTACAAGGATGTAGGTAGATTTTGGTATTGCAACTGCATTATACTTATCCATTACCACATCCACCTGGCTAGCTTCACCAAGAATTTTTCTTACTACTTCATTCTCCGTGTTTTTTAAGTCGGCCTGAATCTTAGTAAGGGCAGTAATTGCAGCTGTTAATGGGATACCTTCACCGAAGTTATCTTCTTCCCACGTATTTTGAACAGCATTTTTACGTTTTGGCGGATCAGAAGCATTCAAAGATAATTTCAAACCTACTGCATTTTTTTCACCTAACTCATCAATGATAGCTTTTCTTGCAGCATTGATTTTTGCTTTCAAATTTTTTGCTTCACCCTTACGAACCATGAAACGTGGAGCAACATCAACGTCAGAACGGTTTTTTACATCTCCGGTTCCTTCTTCAGTGCCACCACCCATTTTATACATTGTATCCCTATCATGAATAATGTATTTATCCAAATCAGCACAAATTTGTTTTACTTTTTGTGCTCTTTCATATATAGGCCTTGCCCTAACCGGGTCATTCTTAAGATTGGTAGCTTCAAATGATGCAAATGTATGATCAACTGTAGATTTTACATTTTCGGTTGAAGTTTCCAGGCTCACTGTTAAATTCCTAAAGGCATCAAGAACGTGGTCTGTAACTGTGGTAGCTGCTAGACCTAGAAGCACCAAGTACAATATTCCCATCATCTTTTGCCGGGGGGTTTCATTTACATCTGCCATGCGTTTAAATTTTTAAGTTTTTTTGAATCTGCCAAACTCATATTCAATGATAAGAAATGGAAGGCAATTAAATTAATTTATTTTCGCAATTAGTTCTTTCTAAAAGCATCTAACTGAGCCTGGTAAATCTTAGCAAGATCAGCAAGGTTCTTATTATAAGCCCTCATATTGGCAGTAGCAGCTTCGAATTCCTTCATCATTGTAGCAGATGAAGCAGTCATTTGATTAATAGAACCCAAAGTTTTGTTGAAAGTATCGAAACCGGCATTCATATCAGTTACATTCTTAGAGAAAGCTTTCATACCTGCACTGGCAGATTCAAAATCCTTCATCATACCCTGGCTGGCAGCAGACATTTGGCTAACAGCCTGTAATGATTTGTTGAACTGATCAAAACCTGTACCAACCATAGCCATATTCTCACGGAATTTCTTAAGGTCAGCAGTAGCTGTATCAAATTCTTTAATCAAGTTTTTAGTTGAGTCAAATGAACCAGCAACCTGGCTAACTGCAGCAACTGTTTTATTAAACTGAGCAAAACCTGCGCTTAATTCATTGATAACTTTGGGAGTAATAGCTGTAGAGAGAAGATCATTAATATCACTAGCTTTTTCAACTTTACCATCTGCACCTTTAGGACCGGCAACTTCCATAGCCGAGAAACCCAACAGACCGAACAAGAACGACTCAGTAGCAAGACCAAGACCGATCATATATTCACCACCCTGCCAGTGAAGAATTTTAAACATCAAACCAATAATAACGATACTTGCGCCCCAGGAGATTACACTGTTTAACCCTGGCTTTCTTGTTCCTTGTTGTTGTGGATTGCTCATAATTTACAATTTTGATGAATTTGTGAGTGATTCTTTTTTGGTTTGATAATAAAAAATGTGAAATTTAAAACAAATGTACTTTCAAAAAATATTTCGGATAATTGGAATTGAAATCAAAACTTACTTACGCATTACCCTTTGATTAATCTTATTAGTTGAATTTCCAACCAATTTTTTCTTACGGGTAGCAACAGGACGGTATAAAACTTCAGGGGCCATTAACACGCAACGGAATCCTAAGTAACAATGTGCTACATTGTCTAATTCAAGGTCACGATAGTATGGACTTAATGCTTTTGCATTACTCATGAATGAACCACCACGAATTACTTTACGCCTCATCGCATCAGCATCCAAAGAATCAGCATCATATTGCAATGATGGGTTAAGATCTGATACGAAAGAGAAAGTAGAAGGACTATAGGCATCAAGCATCCATTCCGAAACGTTACCTTCCATATTATATAGGCCGAATTCATTAGGTGCGAAAGACATTACAGGTAGGGTAAGTGCGGAACCATCTTCCCAGTAATCGCCCTCTTCTTGTTTGAAGTTAGATAACAAACCATTTTCATCATGGTGAATTGGTGTACTGTCTCTAATAACTTCACCTTTGTTACGGGATGCTTCTGCAAGCGCATCAGCATTTTTTGCTGCTTCTTTATCAGCCTTGTCCTTAGCTATTTTAGCCTGAGCTGCTTCAACCGCTGCTGCAGTATAAGCACTATCATGCGCTGTTACAGTTGAATCAACTTTAGTAACTAAAGTATCTGCATTAGAAATAGTAGTATCAGTATCGGGGTTACTGGCAATCATATCATAGAAGCCTGATGCAGCATATACCCATTGAGCTTCTGACGGTAATGAATAAGTAAGGTGGTAATATTTCATGAACTCAGGCATATTGGTATACTCAGTAGCTGTAAGACTACGCCAATAACAAAAAGCCCTTGCTTGTTTCCAGGTAACACCAACTAACGGATAATCTTCGTATGGAGTTATTTTGAAATAGTTTTCAACTAATAATTCTGTTTGAGAATTGGTAAGATCCTCTGCCCAAACCTTTTCATCAGGATAAACACTAATAGTTTCTGTTACAAACTGCCTTGTCTTAGCTTTGGCATTATTTGTATTCATTTGTTTCAGATAGGTATAAGAGAACTGATAAGCATCCTTACGTATATCACCATTTTCATCAAGCAATGGCTTTATTTTATTTTGGATATCTTCATCTTTACTACCGAATATCTTTTTATGGTTTACCCTTGTCCAATCAATTTTGCGTTTTGCGTTAAAAGAATCATTAGCTTTATTAGCACTATCACTTGCAAAACTTGTTTTTGTAGGTTCAGTAGATTTAGCAGTGCTGTCATTTGATTTGGCGGTATCTACAGATGTTGCACCTTGGTTATCCTGATCTCCAGGTTTAGTATTTCCTTTAGCATCGGGTAGGAAATATTTATCGTCCTTAAGGTATTTAACAATAGCAATAGAATCTACAACCCACTCTACAAATTGCCTGTACTGCTGATTGGTAATTTCGGTTTTATCGATAAAAAATGAGGTCAAACTCACTTTTTTGGCACTATTACTGTCAATAGAAGTTTGATTATATTTTATAGTAGTAGAACCACCACGAATATAAACCATGTTTGGCGGTGCGTTCAGCGTAGCGTGGTTGTATGGCAATACAGGCCTCGTACGAGATTTTTTCTTGTCTTGAGCAAAACAGAAAACAGAAAATGTTGACGCTGTCAAAAATAAAAGTAATGTTATCAAGGTTTTAATAATGGGCATGTCTAAAAAATTTTTGTCAAAATTCAAACTTAAAATTATTAAAAATATACTTGTAATCTATTATACCTGTTTCAAAAATATTTTCGTTATAACTATCTTGTTTCACGCAATGAGCATGAAAATTCTAACGCTTTGCTGTTAATTAAAAATGTATTTAAGTTGATTCGCACCTTGATTTTCTACTATTTCACTGAAAATCAATCATTTACACCATATTCTAATAAACAGAATTTGTCTAAAATTTACTTTCTTTGCTCAAAGATAATTAAGTTATTCAAAAAGCAAAAAAAAAATGAACCAAATACAAAAAATATACACTCCAAATTAATATCATGTATCTTAAATTTTCTCTCATTTTTTCTGAATGAAAAAAAATCTTGTTTACAATTCAATAACGCAACCCAATCTGTAAATTCACTTTCCGAAGATGGAACAAAGGTACTCAAATCAGGAAGTTTAATAAGGTTAACTTTAGGTTATTACATTGAGTACCATCCATTCATCTCAAATATTAAAGAAAAGCAACCAAGAATGTAAGGATTTTTCATCCTAAAATTCTTGTGCAAACTTAGTCTAATTATTACGTTCCACCAACAGGAAAAAGTGTAAACAATGGGGGGTGATTTTCACGTATTACAATGGTTATCCACAATTTAGGCAAATAATTGATATTCACATTAATGCACTTACTATACATAAACAAAAACCGGGGTTTATATAGATAATACTCTAATTAAATCCAGCAAATCCTGACTGATTGGTGATTCACCTTTAATTACGTTTACGAAAGGCGTATATGTTATCTCGCCATTAATGACACCTGCCATTACCTGTGTGGTTCCTTCTACAAGGGCCTTTACAGCAGCATACCCCAGACGACTGGCAAGTACCCTATCGCATTGTGAAGGAGCCCCACCCCTCTGTATATGTCCCAAAATACATAAGCGCACATCAAGCTGAGGAAACCTTTCTTTTATAATATTCTCTACCACCCTACCCCCACCAAAATCATCGCCTTCGGCCACAACTATAATATGCACATTCTTTCTTCTATGCTCGTCGCAATCAATACGGGAGATAACATCCTCAATATTTGTAGCGCATTCCGGTATTAAAATATCCTCAGCACCACATGCTATGCCACTGTTTAAAGCTATGTAGCCAGCATCGCGCCCCATAACTTCTATTACAAACAATCTATTATGCGCCTCTGCAGTATCTCTTATTTTATCAATTGCTTCTACAGCGGTATTAACAGCTGTATCAAAACCAATAGTAAAATCTGTACCTATAAGGTCCTTATCTATAGTACCTGGTATACCAACTGCCGGAATGGTATATTTCTTAAAAAAACTAACCGCTCCCCTGAAAGTTCCATCTCCACCTACCATTACCAACCCATCAATCTTGTGTAGCTTCAATTGGGCATAGGCTTTAGCCATACCTTCATCGGTCATAAATTCCTTACTTCGGGCTGTTTTCAGAATAGTGCCTCCCCTATTGATAATATTTGAAACATCGGTGGAAGTCATTTTGAAGATATCACCCTCAATAAGCCCCTGATAACCGCGTCTGATACCATAAACTTCAAGCCCGAAATAGAAGCCACTTCTCACTGCTGCCCTTATAGCTGCATTCATACCCGGACTATCGCCACCTGAGGTAAAAACGCCTATGCTTTTAATTTTCTCCATAACAAAGCTCTTTGAGTTTTTAAACCAATTAAATGCAATTTACATAAACCTAAGGAACGATGATTAAATTACCCATTAATGAAATGGGTTTTAATTGGCAATTGCTAAATAGCAAATTATTGTACTTTCACAAAGTGAAAAACAAACTAGTCCTGGTCCTTTTAATGTTTTTGTTTGCACCCTGCAGTGTGGGGCAAGCTTATGCCCAGGATAATCCTCGTTCTCCTGAATTAAAACAGATGTATAATCATACTATGGAGTTTATTGCTGCAAAAAATTACCAATCTGCAATACTTATCCTGAAACAGGAAATAACTCTGGAACCTGAAAATATTCTTTTACCTGAACAAATGGGCAAAGCACTACTGCTAAATGGACAGGTGAGGGAATCAATAAACATATTGAACGAAACCATTGGAAAAACCAATGCTGACACTGATGCCTACCATTATCTGGTATTAGCCTACATGAGCGACGGAAAAACAAAACAGGCACTAAAAATTGCTGATTGGGGACTTACAAAATTCCCGACATCGGGTATGCTACAAAATGATCGAGGAAAAATATTTGAAATAAATGGGAATGACGAGCAAGCCCTAAACTGTTATCTTAGTGGAATGGATAATAATTATTCATTTTCTGAAAACTATAAGGATGCATCACAAATTTATTTTAAGTATGATGATAACCTTTTAGGAGCAATCTATCTTGAAATATACCTCAACCTGCCTCATGATACTACCAATAATGATACTTTAAAGAAGCAACTTTATACAGGGTGGCAAAACCTATGCAAATACAATATACCGAATAAGAACAAGAAAACAGATAACCCTGTTTCATTGGGTCAAAAACCAGATTATACAATGGCAATAAGCTCAGAATTATTTGAACTTAGCCCTACAACCAGTGATGGGGTAAGTACCGAGAACCTTACCATGCTTAGGACAAGATTTGTAATGAACTACCTGAGAAAATACCGGGGCACTAAACTTAGTTTTGAGTTGTTTGAGTGGCAAAATGAATTGATTAAGAACGGCAAGTTTGATATTTATAATGAATGGCTATTTGGAAAAGCCGAAAGCGAGCCAAATTTTATTGCATGGAATACTTTTCATGATGGCGATATGAATCGTTTCCTGGCCTGGAAAGTGAATCACACTTATCCACCGTTATCAGTATCTTCATTTATTTCTTTCGACTTTGGTGATTTATTTAAAAATCCAAATAAAAGAAAGAACAAATAAATTTCATTCAAATTATTTTGTTTGTACCATTTGTTCCCTTAATTTTAAATATAAATATCAATACCTATGAGACAAATATTCCTTCTTGCATTTATCTTACTATCTAACCTAAATACAGGACATGGCCAAAAAAAGGAATATTATTCAAGAGCTAAAATTTACCTGGACGATAAAAATCACACCCTAATAGACCTGGCAAAGCTGGGCCTTGCAGTAGATCATGGTGAACTTAAAAAGGGAACATGGTTTGTTTCTGATTTTTCGGAAAGAGAATTAAGCAAGGTAAATAAGGCTGGCTTTAAAATTGACATAGTCATTGGAGATGTGGTAAAACACTACCAGGAACAAAATAAAAAAAAAGAATCCGCCACAGGAAGTAAAACCACACTAATTTCCTGTGCACAAGGTAACCGTCCTGACCC
>CAIWHI010000466.1 GCA_903912435.1 uncultured Bacteroidota bacterium
AAAAAGTAAATACCTGTAGGCAAACCCTCAGAAGGAATAGCCAGGTGTTGAGCATTATAAGTTTTTGACTGCCAAAGTACCTTGCCTGTTATATCGGTTAGAGATAAGGTAGTGTTGGTGCTTAATCCTTCCACATTCCAAACCGATTTTGAAGGGTTAGGATGTATAATTATAGTTGACTTTTCCAATCCGGCAACGCTTAATGAAGGGTCATGGTAAATGCCATTTGGCCCGTATACCAACCAGAAATTAGGGTCAAATGTCAAGGTAGTTACAGCCTTCGACCATGTGAAATGATACATTTGGGATGCTGAATCGTTCACAACCCGGATGGTGGTATCACCTAATATAGAATGAAACTGAATTTCAGCTGGAAGTGTAAAAGTTGCTACTGATGTAGGTAATACCGTGGTCTGCTCAATTTTCAAATAAACATCGCTACCAATCTGGTTCCAATAAAGTGCATAAAGTGGATAACCCTGTTTATATGCCCATTGATTGAAAAAAGTATCAATTGAAATTCCGTTTATTACATTGCCTAACACATTTTCGTAGGTATGCATGAAGTCCTGTATCGTTCCGGTGCTGTCTTTCATCTGGGCCTGGTAGGTCTTATAAACCTGGAAGAACTCACTGTCATTATTGGTTATGAAACGAAGCATATGGAGTAGACAAGCACCTTTATTATAGGATAGCCGGCTATCGAAAATTCTATTCTCATCTGTTGTATCTGGTGTGAAAACCGTACCTGTATCAACTCCCTTTACACTTGTTTGCTTAAATACGATATCCCTAAGCATTTGGGGATGGCCATTGAAATGGTCGAAATACAAATCTTCAGTATAGCTGGCTAACCCCTCATTCATAAAAATATCGGCCCATGTAGCACAGGTAACATTATCTCCAAACCACTGGTGGCCTAATTCGTGCGCTACAACCGAACCATCAAAATAACCAAGTGTAGTCATTGTTTGATGCTCCATACCACCACTTATTGGCGCCATACAATGACCGTATTTCTCCTTCCAGAAAGGATATCTGCTGTATAGGTTTGAAAAATAGTCAACCATCATACCTGTGCTATCTATCACACTTTTAAAATTGGGGAGGGTTGCAGGATTATCGTAAACATAATTTTGAATCAGCATAGAATCAGTGCTACCCGAGAAGTGCATGTAGTATGAGTAATCTATATATTTAGCTACAGCAATGGAAATGAGGTAATAATCTATGGGGTATCGTTCTTTCCACTCATAGCGATTATGGTTTGAATCAATAGGGGTGATGGCTACTAATTTACCATTACTACCAGCTTTTAGGCTATCGGCAACTGTAAGCCAGGTATCAGTTGAGTCAATTTTATCCTTCAAAGATTGCTTACATGGCCACCAATCATTGGCATGATAACTCTCACTAATGGTATAGGTTACCCTATTGTGCCATGTTGGGGAAACTGTATTACTTATCCCCTGGAAAAAGCCACCTGTACCTGGTATTAGTGTACCATGGTAAAACACCTGTGCAGTAAAAAGGGTATTGGCACTCAATGAACTACTTAGACTTACGGTGCGTACATATCCAAGTGTGGTATAAGGCCTTATTGCACCATTGATCAAAACAGAGTCAATAGTATAAACAGAATTCAACTCAAATACATAAGTACTAACAGAGGAGGCAACTACTACAGCCTTGGTAGTTACATCTCCACTTAAGGTAGTAGAAACATTGGTGAGATTCAGGTTTAGTTTTACATATTTCACATCATATTTATCTTCTTCCGGGCTTGCAACGGTTGCCCTGCCCTGGGCCCTTTTTACTGTGCCGCATTTAGCAGCAACCTCATCCTGGGCATTTGCACTACCAAATCCCAATGCAGATATCAGAGCCAGGGAAAACATTATTATTTGTTTCATAAATTGGTTATTAACCGGATTTAGAGAAGAAAGTACTACCCTTTCTAAATTACCGATGCTAAATATTAGAATAAAGGCCAAAAATACAAAAATGAAGTAAGCAACGATGATTATACGATTTTAAATAAGACTTAATCGTCGCATATTCACTTTGATTGTTATTTTCGCAAAATGAGATTTTTGTTTTTCATCCTCTTCAACCTGATAATTATTTGCGCGAATGCCCAGGACAATTACGAAATTCAGGTATATGGTTCAGAATCAGTGGGCAAGGGCCGCACCATGGTGGAATTGCACAGTAATTATAATTTCAAAGGGACAAGCTTAGTTGGGAATGGGGAATATTCATCTGAGCATACTTTCCATGAAACCATTGAAATTACCCATGGATTTAGCAATTGTTTTGAGATTGGGATCTATATATTCAATTCAATTGGTGACTATAACAGAAGTGGATTTGTAGGTTCGCATCTCAG
>CAIWHI010000467.1 GCA_903912435.1 uncultured Bacteroidota bacterium
AATTTTTTCTGTTTGTTTCTAATCTGGCAGGTTTGCCATTTTTTAGCGGGTTTTTTAATTCAATGATTTTTTTCTGGTATGTAGTGAGATCGCCAATCTGGCCCAAAGATTTATAAATTTGGGATAATGATTTGTAATTGTTTTTTAATTGATTTACATTCCCTATTATTTCGCTAATTTCATTTGATTTTTCGAAATAGCCTATTGCCTTATCTAGGTTGGCTTTTTTAGTTACAATAATTTCGGCTGTTTGTATTTGTTCCTCACTAGCTTTGATGCCAATTGCCTGATGTATTGTTCCCAGTATCCATAAAGCCTCACCAATGTTATTACTATCTCTTTTGTCTTCCAGTGATTTTAGTATGCTTTTTTGACTGTTTAATTTTGTATTTAGCTGGTCATAACTATAATCACTGTATTCCTTTAAACTATACTTTTGGGCATAGAGAAGACAAGGAAAAATAACAATAAATAGAATGAATATCTTGCGCACTGATCTGATTTTGTTAAACTTTTAAATGTGAGTTGTGTTACTCACCATCACAAACATAATAAAATATCGTTAGAAATCAAACTGGCTAATGATATTGTATTTTTGTGTCCTGAAATGGTATTGGGACTGAAGGGATAAATCTCCTTTAATGATTATTGATACAGTCATGCGCTTTTTTGTTTCTTTTTTGTGATTAGTTGCTTTGTGTAGTTGAAGTAGGTGATATTCTTCATTTTTGATAATAAATGCTTTGTGATGAAAACTTATACGATTGTTGTTGTTTTAATGCTGTTTTGTTTGTCAGGTTGTTCGCAAAGCGATAATCATAACTTTCATATGGCAGGTAAAATTCCTATTGATGGCAAAAGATGGTATATTCTTAATAATACTTCAAAAGGCATAGAGGAATTATTTGATGAGCAGGCAAACCAGAAAATTAATTTAGGGTGGGGTAATCTGCTAAAGCATTACCAGGCATGGTACCCACTTATAGAGGGCGAACAAGTGACCATTGATAGTATAATGATGTATGATTATGAGGGTACAAATGAAGACCATCCCATGACTATATATGCCATAGATAAAGATTGGAAACGAATGTCTATAAGCGTTTTTACAGGTAGGAGATATAAGGCATGGAATGGGCCAGACCCGGAAAAGCCAGATATTTATGCATTGCCAAAGCCGATAGCTAACGTTAAGTACCTGATTATTGATACCTGGGGTGATTTTCCAGGAGAAATAGAATTTTATGGGAAGTATCTGGCGCCTGTAAAGGCACCACAATTAATGAAAAAATATGCTCCATTGCATAATTTTTTTGGTGTTAATGCTTTTGAATGGGATTTTGAGGATGGAGGAAATGCGATGAACCTTGATACTAAAAGGTTGGCCGGCATACAGGCATTCACCGGTGTAAGACATTATATGGATTGGGAGAAACTGGAGACAACAGAAGGCAACTATACTTTTTCCCCGGTAAAAAATGGTGGTTGGAATTATGATACTATTTATGAATGGTGTTATAAACAAGGAATGGATATATTACCATGCTTAAAAACGATACCTGCCTGGATGCAGGCATCCTACCCAGAAGGACAAAGGGAGGGAGAAAATGTGCCTGCCCGGTATGGCAAAGACCTTAATGAACCAGCCTCGTATATTGAGCAAGCTAAAGTGGCATTCCAGTATGCAGCAAGGTATGGTGCAAATAAGAATGTACCTAAGGAATTGCTGAAAGTGGATGCCAGGCCCAGGTGGAATAATGATGCTGTAAATGAGGTAAAAGTGGGAATGGGATTGATAAAGTATATAGAATGCGAGAATGAAAGGGATAAATGGTGGAAGGGTAGGAAGGCATACCAGACAGGTAGGGAGTATGCAGCCAACCTATCGGCATTTTATGATGGGGATAAGGGTAAGCTTGGTGCCGGGGTAGGTGTGAAAAATGCAGACCCAGAAATGAAAGTGGTAATGGCAGGGCTTGCTAAGCCTTCATTCGATTATATATTGGGTATGATAGATTGGAGTAAGGAACACCGTGGATATAAAACGGATGGTAGTGTTGACTTGCCATGGGATATAATTAATTATCATTATTATTCTAATGATGCAGATTTTGCGCCTGATAATCAACCAACTATTGGGGTGGCACCTGAAATGGATAAAACCGGCGCTATAGCTGAAAAATTTGTTCAAATGGCGCATCAGTTTGCAGGTGATATGCCAGTTTGGGTAACTGAAGCAGGTTATGATATCAATGACCAGAGTGTGCAAAGGGCACCTGCAATCAATGATAAGCCGGCGCTTAATGTACAGGCCGACTGGATATTGAGGACAAGTTTGGTGTATGCAAGGAGTGGTGTGCAAAAAGTGTTTTTCTACGAGCTGATGGATGATAATATTAAGAATAGTACCAAATATGCTTCATCAGGATTACTCAATGGTGACCGAAGTAGAAGACCCGCTGCTGATTATCTGCTACAGGTGAACAAACAGTTTGGGAATTATACTTATGTTGAAACGATTAATAAAAGTCCACTGGTTGATAGGTATACTTATAACAACAAGATTATGTATATGCTTGTAATGCCTGAACAAAAAGGGAGTTCGGTGAAATATACCCTTGATGTGGGTACTACATCATCAGTATATATATATAAACCGGTACCAGGCAAGGAAGTTATGGATAAACAAACTCAAAAAGTATCTGGTGGTACATTGGGGTTAATGGTAACGGAAACACCCGTATTTGTAGAGAAGGGTGATTGATACTATTTACATTTCGATCTAGTTTGTGCCGCAATTATTAGACTAGAAAGGAGGTGCGGTGATGAAATGTGTATTAACTATCAATTTAAAATATCAAATATAATAGATAGCCTTAATTTGGCTGGAATGCAATAGGGGCGTGGTTTTCGGCATTGGCAAAACTTTAGCAAAGAAAAAGAATATTACTTTTAAACTTTTTTGGAATAAATAATCTAATTTAGAACTTTAATTTCCAAACCACTAAATTTCATAAGTATGAAAAAGCTGATCATCACCTGTGCATTACTGAGTACTACAAGCCTTGCTTCATTTGCCCAGAATCAGACTACTAC
>CAIWHI010000468.1 GCA_903912435.1 uncultured Bacteroidota bacterium
AGGTTCTCCTGAAAACGAGCGTTTTCAGGAATATGTGAGCTTCCTTAAAGATTATGCCGACAAGAATAAGCAATTTGAAGAAAGGTTGAAAAAAGCCAAATCAACGGCTGATACAGCCGATGTTCGTAAAGATGCTATCGCCTATTCTAAAAAACTGACTGCTTACCGTCGTGATTATGTAAAGGCTAATCCAAATACCCTTTTAAGTGCCGTGTTCAACTCAATGGAAATACCAGAAATTCCAGAAGGTCCACATATGCTTGAAGATGGCAAAACAAAGGATTCAGCCTTTGCTTACCGCTACTACAAAACCCACTATTGGGATGGTTTCAATTTTCAGGACGACCGTTTGATTTATACCCCAATCTATGATGCAAAGCTTGAAGAATACATGACCAAGCTGGTGCTCCCATGGCCTGATAGCGTGAAATTTGAAAGTGACTACCTGCTTAAAAAAGCTAAGGGTTCTAAAGATGTATTCCATTACACTTTATGGTACCTTACCCGTTATGCCGAAAACAGTAAAGTAATGGGTATGGATGAAGCCTTCGTTTACCTGGTTGAAAACTACTACATGAAGGGCGATGCTTTCTGGTTGAAACCCGACGAATTGAAAAAATACATCGACCGTGCACAGGCTATTGCCCCAAACGTGGTAGGCAACTTGGCTCCTGAAATTTCTTTGCCTAACCTGTATACCAAGAAGACCGAAAGCCTTCATGCGCAGAAAGGTAAATATACCCTGGTAGTATTTTACTCTCCTAATTGCGGCCATTGCCAGCACGAATTACCATCCCTCGACTCTTTGTACCAAAACGTATTAAAGGCTAAGGGTGTGAAGGTTTACACTGTTGCTACTGAAGGTGAGGAAAAAGCGATTACCGACTTCCTTACCAAAAACAAACTTACTGAATGGACCAATACCTGGAACCCCGACCATACTAGCGACTACCACAGCAAGTACGACGTTTACAGTACACCTACCATCTATCTGCTTGATGAAAAGAAACTGATAGTAGGTAAGCGTCTTGATCATAGCAATATAGCAGGCCTGCTTGAAATGGTAGAAAGAAAAGCCAAAGACAAGGCAAAAGAAAAAGCCGCTGCAAAAAAGAATTAATATCAATCCAACATTATAATCACAGCCACCAATGTACTAGCCTTGGTGGCTGTTTTGTTTTTAATTGAATCCCTACCCGATTTAATATTTATTTAAAACCGCCCGCTACCCTCCCAATATATATTGAGTAATTTCACACCAAATCAATTTTATGAGAAATTGGGGTTTAATAGTTGCTGCTTTATTAATGTTGGGCTTGCATGTAAATGCACAAAAAGCTAAGGTAATGCTGCCAAATGGCTGGGCTTTAACGCCTACTGGTAAATCAGTTCCACTTGGTGACTTACCATTGAATATGGCAATCTCCAATAATGGCAGATACATTGCTGTTACCAATAATGGTGTTAGCACCCAAAGCATCCAACTGCTTGATGCCAAAACCTATACTGTACTGCATACCCTGGAAATTGCTAAGAGCTGGTTGGGGCTAAAATTTAGCGATGATAACAAATTGCTCTATGCTAGCGGTGGCAATGACAACAGGATTAATATTTATAGCATTGCCAACAATAAGCTAAAATTAAAAGACAGCCTCATACTAGGCCCTAAATGGCCGGTAAAAATAAACCCAACCGGGCTTGATATTGACTCAAAAGGCAAAAAACTCTATGTAGCTACCAAGGAAAATAACTCATTATATGTATTCAATCTGGCTACCAAAGGAATTGATAAACAAATCCAACTAAGTGCACAGGCATATACCTGTCTCCTTTCTCCTGACAAAACCAGCCTTTATATTTCTTTATGGGGAGGCGACAAAGTGCTTATTTACAATACCAAAACCGAACAAATCACCGATTCTATAAACGTAGGCCGCAACCCTAATGACCTTTGCCTCACAAAAAATGGAAAATTCCTTTTTGTAGCCAATTCGGTAGATAATACAATATCTGTAATTGACCTAAACAAAAAAGCAGTTGTTGAAACTTTAAATGCAGCCCTCTACCCCGATGCTTTGAGTGGCTCAACCACCAACAGTGTTGGCCTAAGTGCTGATAATAATACCCTTTACATTGCAAATGCAGATAATAATTGCCTGGCAGTATTTGATGTAAGCACGCCCGGTGAAAGCCACTCTAAAGGATTTATCCCTACCGGCTGGTACCCTACTTGTGTTAGGGTAAAGGGCAATACCGTTTTGGTACTCAATGGCAAAGGCAACACTTCCCTACCTAACCCTAAAGGCCCCAGACCAATAAAAGCAGAGGGTCAGGCCAATTACAAAAAAGGCAATAAGAAGAATGAACAATATATAGGCGCGCTCTTTAAAGGCACTATTTGCGTCTTCAATACCCCCGACACCAGGGAATTGGCTAAACTATCTAAAAAG
>CAIWHI010000469.1 GCA_903912435.1 uncultured Bacteroidota bacterium
AAAATTATATGCTACAGGTATTGCCACAGCCACATATCCAACAGGCTACGGTTATACTCTGGGTGAGATATATAATCTTGCAGACAGATATCCATTGTTTAGTCTATCGCCGTATGCAGTAATTGATGGTTATCCCCATTCAAATTTTGGCCCAAATAACCTTACAACCTATACCATAAATATACCCCGTGAGCTGATGTTAGCTTTATCCCAGAAGAGTGACACAATACATTTAAGGATAAACGGAACTCAGGATTTCTATGGAGCATACCACATGGTAGCTGCAGGTGGAAATTATCCTGATTCTATATACCGAGCTAAATTAAAAGTTGTATATTCCCAATTGAAAAATAACTAAAACTAACTCATAATGTGTGGTATAGTAGGTTACATAGGACATAGGAATGCTTTCCCTATATTGATTAAGGGGCTTAAAAGGCTTGAATACAGGGGTTACGATAGTGCAGGTGTTGCATTGTTGAATGGCGGAATGACTGTATTCAAAAAAGCAGGCAAGGTAAGTGAATTAGAAAAAATAGTTGATAACTCTGTAACCCATGCAACAATAGGAATAGGGCATACAAGGTGGGCTACACACGGTGAACCCAATGACAGAAATGCACACCCGCATGTTTCCAATTCCGGCAATTTGTCTATAATCCATAATGGAATTATTGAGAACTATGCTTCTATCAAAGCAGCACTTCAGAAAAGGGGTTATGTTTTTCATTCTGATACTGATACAGAGGTATTGGTTAATCTGATAGAAGAAGTACAAAAAACAGAAAATACCACTTTGGATAATGCAGTTCGTATTGCACTAAATGAAGTTGTTGGAGCTTATGCAATAGTAGTACTTAATAAGTTAAATCCTGATCAGCTGGTTGCAGCGCGCAAAGGTAGCCCGCTGGTAATTGGCATTGGGGAAAATGAATATTTTATTGCATCGGACGCAACACCAATTATTGAATACACAAAGCAGGTTGTTTATTTGGATGACCAAGAAGTAGCTGTACTCAACAGGGATGGAAACTACACCGTTCGTACATTGGGTAATATTGAGAAATCCCATGAAATTCAAAAGCTTGAAATTTCAATCGAAAGAATTGAAAAAGGTGGCTTTGAACATTTTATGCTGAAAGAAATTTACGAGCAACCCAAAGCTATTGAAGATTCTTTGCGTGGAAGAATGAATGCTGCACAAGGATGGATAAAACTGGGTGGGCTTGATGAATACATTACCCACATTGATAATGCAGATAGGTTTATTATTACAGCTTGTGGTACATCATGGCATTCTGGCTTGATAGGGGAATACCTTATTGAAGATTTAGCAAGAGTACCTGTTGAAGTTGAGTATGCTTCTGAATTCCGTTATCGTAACCCAATCCTGAAAGAAGGAGATGTGGTGATTGCAATTTCCCAGTCAGGAGAGACTGCTGATACATTGGCTGCCATAGAACTTGCAAAAGAAAGACAAGCACTAATATACGGTATCTGTAATGTAATTGGTTCTTCAATCCCCCGTACAGCACATACCGGCTCCTATACACATGCCGGTCCTGAAATTGGGGTTGCATCCACCAAAGCATTCTCTACACAGATATCTATAATCACCCTTATTGCACTTCAGTTGGCAAAAGTAAAGGGTACGATGTCGGCATCTAACCTTCGTGAAATCCTATATGAGCTGGAAGATATTCCAAGGAAGATAGAAGAGACACTTGCCCTTGATCCATTAATCAAAGAAATTGCTGCTATTTATAAAAATGCTACTAACTTTTTGTACTTAGGTAGGGGTTATAATTTCCCTGTGGCATTAGAGGGTGCTTTGAAGCTTAAAGAAATTTCTTATATACATGCAGAAGGTTATCCGGCAGCAGAAATGAAGCACGGACCTATTGCATTGATTGATGAGAATATGCCTGTTGTATTCCTTGCAACAAATAAGAGTGCGTACGAGAAGATAGTGTCCAATGTACAGGAAGTAAAGGCGCGTAAGGGAAAGATAATAGCGGTTGTAAATAAGGGAGATACACAGATCCGTGAATTGGCAGACCATATCATAGAGGTTCCTGAAACACACGAAATCCTTTCACCGCTTATAACTATTGTGCCATTACAATTATTGGCATATCATATAGCTATAATGCGTGGATGCAATGTTGACCAGCCAAGAAATCTAGCTAAGTCAGTTACAGTGGAATAATAATTTTAAAAACGCTCTGCTTAAAGAATTAATTGGTATTAACTCTTTAGGTAGAGTTTGCTTTTGATAAGCCCCCATTTATGGAAGCGGTGCATCATTGAAACTCTTAATACGCCCCTACCATACTTCATGCTTCTTGTGAAATTTATGCTGGATGCCTCTTCAAAATATTTTGTAGGGCATGTAACTTCAGC
>CAIWHI010000470.1 GCA_903912435.1 uncultured Bacteroidota bacterium
CTCTCGGTAAAATTCCTCTACGATGTGCGCATAGCCAATAAGAGCGATTTTCACCACGAGGGCACTCTGCATGCTTTCGGCAATTTATACCTGCATAGCATACCTTATGAGCAAATGAATGACCAGCCCAGGTTCACATGGGAACTTACCGATACCGGCAATGCCAATATGGAAAAAGCTGAAGGGGTACTAAGGATTAGGCCAGCCAAATTGTTTGAACACATCAACCAGGTTTTAGAAAAGGGTGAACCCACTTTTAGTTATGTATTGATTGATGATTTCCTACCCAAGAAGAAGGCTGCACCTATTGAACAATTTGTTCCGCCCGTGAAGTTACAGGCAATGCCCCTGGTAACAACCCGCACCATAGAGGCTGCAAAAAGCGAAATAGACCTGCACATAGAGCAACTGGTAGATAATATGAAGGGCCTCACAAATGCCGATATCATTAAAATACAACTTAATACCCTGCAGCATTACCTCCAACTAGCCATAGTGCACCGCCAGGAGCGCATGGTAGTAATACACGGACTGGGCAAGGGCAAGCTAAGGGAAGAAGTACACGCCATACTCAAACAAACCCCCGAAGTAACCCGCTTCAAAAACGAATGGAGCGGTAGGTATGGTTTCGGGGCTACGGAGGTTTTTTTTAGGTATTTATAGGGGGGATTTAAATGGAATTCACCCATTTCGCCCCATTTTATTTATAAAAAAAATCCCAGGAGGCATTTATACTTTTTTGAAGTGAATCTGCTTGTCCTTTTTCTTAAATATTTGAAGAGATAGTGGGAGTTTCTCACTGTTGACTGCATGCTAATAATTCTAAAAGTAGTATATCTCATGTAACTAATTGTATCGGTATTGCTTTTTCTTGACGGGCATTAAAAGCTCTTGAGCATACCATTATAGTTGCTATCTATATAGAGTGGTCTTATTTTGTTTAATATTTATGTAATTTTGTTAAACAGTTAAGTGGGCAAATGGTAAGCAGGCCGCTATGAAGAGCAAAAAAAATCTGAGGATTGGCTTAGTTTGGTTCAGAAATGACCTAAGGCTTTATGATAATGAAACATTATGCAAAGCGGTAGCTGAAAATGATGTAGTGGTTCCAGTTTATGTGTTTGACACAAGAAACTATAGGATATCAACTTATGGATTTAAGAAGACGGGTGGCTACAGAGCGCAGTTTCTGCTGGAGTGTGTTGTCAACTTGCGCACAAATATGAGAGCCTTGGGTTGTGAGCTAGCCATTTACACTGGCATACCCGAGGATATTTTGCCGGCGTTGTGCCTGAAATATAGAGCTACAACATTATACCTAAGTCAAGAGGTGGCGCCAGACGAAACTAAAGTAGAGGGTGAATTACAACAAGGATTGAACAGTATGGGTGTGGGAATGAAAACCTATAACACTGCTACACTACTAAAGAAAGAACTACTGCCATTTGATGTGAATAAGATGCCTGATATGTTTACAGCGTTCAGATGGCAGGTGGAGCGCATAAATGCTATACAAGAGGCTTTACCAACGCCTAAGAAAATAACCGTTCCTGCCGATATGGATGCCGGTTTGCTACCTGATATAACTACTCTGAGTGAAGCCCCGGTGACTGTAGACCCAAGAGCAGCTATGAGGTATGTGGGTGGTGAAACGGCGGCACTTGCCCGATTGAAACAATATGTATGGGAAACAGATGCTGTATCCAGTTACTTTGACACCCGAAATGGACTGATAGGCAGAGATTATAGTACCAAACTATCGGCATGGCTGGCTACAGGTTGTATATCGGCAAGGGTGATACACCATACAATAAAGGAATATGAGCGGGTAAGGGTGGCGAATAAATCTACTTACTGGGTGACGTTTGAGTTGCTGTGGAGAGATTTTTTCAGGTTTAATATGGAAAAATACCACTGTGAATTGTTCTTCAGCCAGGGACCCAAAAGAAAAACCAAAGACCACACAGATAATTATGAACTATTGCATAGGTGGTTGAATGGAGATACAGGTTGTGATTTTGTGGATGCGAATATGAATGAGCTTCGCCTGACTGGGTTTATGAGCAATAGAGGACGGCAAATAACTGCCAGCTATCTGGTAAATGATCTGAAGGTGAAATGGTTGATGGGTGCAGCGTATTTTGAGAGCCTACTTATAGACTATGATGTATGTAGTAACTATGGCAACTGGGCTTACATAGCTGGTGTAGGTAATGACCCAAGACAAGACAGATACTTTAATATAGATAAACAGGCTGCCACATACGACGCTGATGGTGCGTACAGGAGGTTATGGCTTTAAAAGCAATAGGCATTAGAGCCTTGGTGTTGTTTAAATCATTTTTTTACTTGCCAAGCCAGTTACCATCCCACAATAAATAGTAATACAGAGTAATGAATAAACGAACTATAAATATAGTATGGTATAAACGCGACTTGAGGTTTACAGACCATGAGCCGCTGGTAGCAGCACAGGAAGCAGGACTGCCTGTGCTGCTGTTGTATTGTTTTGAGCCGAGTGTGATGGCGTATCCTGATAGTGATATACGCCACTGGCGATTTGTATATGAGAGCCTGGCGGACATGCAGCAACGACTTGCTGAGTATGACGGGGAGATAGCGGTGTTGCATAATGAGGTGCTTACAGTGCTGCAACAACTAGCTGAGGTATATGAAATACACACATTGTATTCGTATGAAGAGACGGGGAATAGGCTGACATTTGACAGGGACCTAGCTGTTCTTGCCCACTGCAAAAGTAACAAGATACACTGGCGAGAGTACCAGACCAATGGCATAATAAGAAAGCTGAAAAATCGCAACAACTGGCAACAACTATGGAAACAGAAAATGAACAGTGTGCCGCTAATGGTTGATGCTAGCAAATTGAAGTTTGTGGTGCTGGACCCCGATATGTTTGCAAGATTGAAAGGTGATGACCTGCCTGCGGGAATAACTACACATAATCCCAATTTTCAGCAGGGCGGAGAGCTAATGGCATGGCGGTATCTGGAGGATTTTCTAAAGGTGCGGTATGTGAATTACGCTAAACATATATCTAAGCCTGCACTGGCAAGGCGGGGATGCAGCAGGCTGTCGCCCTACCTGGCATGGGGTAATATTTCTATGCGCATGGTGTATAACTATACCCTGCAACACTATGACATTGCGCCTAATAAAAGACCGCTGAGCCAGTTTATATCCCGGTTGCATTGGCATTGTCACTTTATACAGAAATTTGAGCAGGAATGCCGGATGGAGCTGGAGCATGTCAACAAGGGCTACAATGACAAGATAAAACCATACAACCCTGAATATGTAGCGGCATGGATGAGTGGTAATACAGGTATACCAATAGTAGATGCCAATATGCGCTGTGTGATGCAAACGGGCTATATCAACTTCAGAATGAGGGCTATGCTGGTGTCGTTTCTGGTCTATGATCTATGGCAAGAATGGCAAACCGGAGCTTACCACATGGCACGTCAGTTTCTGGACTATGAGCCGGGTATACACTATCCACAGTTTCAGATGCAGGCAGGCGTAACGGGTATTAATACCCTACGGATATATAACCCCATAAAAAACTCATTTGACCACGACCCAAACGGAGTGTTTATAAGAAAATGGCTGCCAGCATTGCGCAAGTTGCCCGGCACTTTGATACACGAACCCTGGAAAATGAGCCTGATGGAACAAACGATGTATGGCTGTGTAGTGGGTAAAGACTATCCAAAACCTGTGGTAGACGTAGAAGAAAGCCGCAAAACTGCTACACAAATAGCCTGGGCATGGCGCAAGGAAACAACAGTGCAACAAGACGCACAACGCATATTAAAAACACACACCCACCGCGCCACTGCCACAGAAAAACCACTGAGTATTGGTACATTGTTTGATGATGAGATTGAAGACCCAAACGGCGATGAAGAAGCATAGCAAAACAACAAAAAAAGGCGATCTGCCCACCAAAATATGTGCAGTTTGTCAGCGACCATTTGCATGGCGAAAAAAATGGGAGAAGGTGTGGGATGAAGTAAAATATTGTAGCGACCGCTGCAGAGGTGCAGGTAGGTAGGGGGTGATGGTGTGTAGATTTATTTT
This sequence comes from uncultured Bacteroidota bacterium, assembly GCA_903912435.1. Classification (GTDB taxonomy): domain Bacteria; phylum Bacteroidota; class Bacteroidia; order Chitinophagales; family Chitinophagaceae; genus Nemorincola. Next base: position 4,105 of record CAIWHI010000470.1, read on the forward strand.
TGTAAATACCTCACAGATAAAATAAAAAAAGCCCCCTAAAATCTTAGGAGGCTTTTATGTTTTTTAAAAGTGACATCGTTGGGACTCGAACCCAAGACCCTCCCGATGAAAAATCGGGATGCCCTACCAACCGAGCTTAATTAATTAAGAAGCTGATTTTGCTATTAACTGTTCAATATATATACGTGATATCTTTTTCTTAATCTCCAGTTCTCTTTTTTAAGCATCCTGGAGATTGCTAAATAGTTCTGAATATTTTAGTTCCCAGGGAGTGCCTGTAGATGTAAACTTAGAATGCCCAATATTATGCTCGTATAATCTCCTGTTGAGATCAATGCAAGCACCAACATAATATTTGTTTACTTTGGATGAATAAATGATATAGACATATGCCATAAGATAAACAAGTTAATGGTCCAAAATGAGAAAAGCCTTCCCGAATAAACGGAAAGGCTTTTATGTTTTTTAAAAGTGACATCGTTGGGACTCGAACCCAAGACCCATACATTAAAAGTGTATTGCTCTACCAACTGAGCTACGATATCATAAAAAAAGAACTGATTCCCTGTCGTTTTCGCTAAGGGAGTGCAAAGATACGAATAATGTTTTCCTGACAAAATCTTTTTTCAAGAAAAATGAAAAAAATAGGAACTAGGGGTTATTTTGGTGCTTGCTTTGTGGCTAATTGCGTGGTAATCAGGTATTATTATCTGGTTTATTGGCTTTAAGTAGTTGAGGAGCTGAAACTAATTATTTAGTAGCGTCTTACTGCACCACCACTTTCCCTCTAAAAGTATCTACCTCTATTTCTGTACCGCAGTAGCGGGCATCGTAACCTGTTATAATCAAGCTGTCATTTTTGAGATTCACAGCCACTGTTTTATTGTCCTTACCGGTAAGGTATTGTCCTGTATTATTCCTTGGCCAATGGTAATTTACCGATGCTGCGAACGTTGTGCCTGTCCCTTTTTGAAAGTCGAAATGGTCTATGAGTGTATATTCATGACCGCTTATAGTAATAGTGCTGTCGGGGTAGTAGGAAATTGTGTAAACTGTAGGTGTTTTATTGAAAACATCATAAACATCCATTCTCGATTCCAGGGAGTATGTGCCATAGACGGTATCAACCCTATATGCCGAATTGGTACTTGCCTGGGGGATAATCGGTTTCACTGTCTGTGTGCCTTTTTTGGAGCATGAGGTCGCCAGAAAACAGGGCATAGAAAGCAATATAATTATTGAAAGCGTGCGCACGATAAGGGGTATTTGATTGTGTAAATATAACGTTATTATTTAGCAGTAATGTTGTAGAGTGCTACATGTATTTACAAAAAAATAATATTTAAATAACAATCCGACCTATATATGTCCTTCTTTTTTAGCCTTAAGTATATGACCAATACCTGCCCTTAGTTCGGTAAGGTCGCGGTTAAGGCATTGGCGCATTTTGGTAATATCTGGTTGGCGCCTGGTCATATCGCCTTCCTTAAGTGGCGGCAGGTATTTGATTTCAGATTTAGAATTGGTCATATCAATAATGATTTCTGCCAATTCCTTAATTGTGGTGAGCTTATCATTGCCCACATTTACCACATCATTCAAAAGGAGGTCCTTTTCGAAAACCTCCATAGTGAAATCAATATTGTCGTCGATATAGCAGAAGGTACGGGTTTGGGAACCATCGCCATATATAGTGATTGGTTCATTATTGAGCGCCATATTGATGAATTTCGACATTACAAAGTCGGCACTCTGGCGCGCCCCATAAGTATTGAAAAAGCGCAATATGGTGTAGTCAATACCATATTCCTGTTTATAGGTACGGCAAAAACACTCTCCCACGTTCTTAATTACGGCATAGGGTAATTTAGAGTTAAGCGGGGTTTCATATTCATGTTGCGGCAGGTGAACTGGTTCGCCATAAACCTCAGATGATGAAGAAAATATTATTCTTTTTACACCAGTGCTTCTTGATAGGTCAAAAATATTTTGCAGACCACAAATGTCGTCAATTACCATTTTTGGAAATTGAGTTGTACGTAACACACCTACAACTGCGGCATAATGAAACACATAATCAAATTTGAAACGTTCCATTATGGCCGAAATCTCCTTATGATTATTAGCATCGCATTTTATAAACAGACAATTCTGTGCCCTGGGTATATTGCCGATATGGCCGGTTGATAAATTATCAACAATTACAACAAAGTAGTTTTTATTTTTTATTAGGTTACTAGCCAATGCACTCCCTATAAATCCTGCTGCACCAGTAATCAATATTTTTTTCATTAAATGCTTTTGTTGTTCTGTTTCGGTTTGAAATACAATAGAGTGCAAAAATACAAAAAATGGCACAATTTACAAGTTTAAAAATATCATATGTCATATTCGGCAATGGAAAGTTTTCTGATTTGCCTAAGGTTTTGTGCAATAGTAATACTGATTTAAATTAAGAGCATCGACGATGACTAAGATATTATACCAAAATCTCAATGCATTTGCTTTCAGGAAGGTGTTTTTGAATGTGCATTACTCAAATTATAATAATGTTATTACTCTATTTCTAAGATGGTCTTAGTAGTTTTATATTAAATGTATAATGCCTTTATTTGTTATCTATTTGAGAATAGGGATAAGAGGTATTGCAATCTTTAATAGTAGTAATCCATTAATTATCAATAGAATCCATTTTGTGTTGTTTTAGTGCTATTTGTGAAAGAGTTGGTGTATTGTTAATATAATGCCATTTGTTGTCCCCGATTTATTGTCAAGGTTAGGGATATTTTATTAACTTTGGCATTCAGTAAATTAATCATTATCAGGCTTTTTTTCTCTGGTATGGTATTTGTATCTATGTTGACTGGTATTTTTAGCGTTCTCTAACATCCGCATACTATAAGGTGAAGGTATTAATATTGACAAATAATTATCCCCGGAAAAATGCCCTGTTTAATGGCATTTTTATTCACCAGCAGACTAAAGCACTGATGCAATTAGGTGTTGAATGTCATGTGTTGCTGGTGCATAACTGGTTTCCTCCCTTTGGTTTACATCAGTTACATTCTTACTGGAAGGAAGGCAAAAAAGTTCAGGATAATTTCTTTGAAGAATATGAAGGCGTGAAAATCCATTCTGTACCTAGCTATATTCCCATTCCTAATTTCATCTCCAGCGAAAGCCATTATGACCGGGATGCAAGGTCGATAGTGCAATATGTGAAATCGCGTCCCGAATTGAGAGATGCAGACTGGATTTATGCTCAGTTTTTAACTGCAAATGCATTTATAGCAGCAAAGATAAAAGATCAGCTTAATATAAAAGTGGCTGCAATTGCCAGGGGAGATGATATACATGCATGGCCGGAGACCAACCCACTTTTGAGGAAAAATTTTCCCTTAGTATTTGAGAAAACCGATGTGCTGATGGCCAATAGCCGTAATCTGGGTAGAGACGCCCAGAAGTGGATGACACCTGGCAGGGAGAGGAAAGTGGATGTCATTTATAATGGTATTGATACTATAAAATTCAGACCATTAAAATATAATATTGAAAAGGAAGAGCTTAGAAAGAAGCAATCTCTAAATCCTGATATAAAATACCTGGTATGCATTGGTACGCCTGTAGCATTAAAGGGCTGGAATGAATTGTTTGAAGGTATTAGTCAACTGGGTAAAGATTTTGAGGGTTGGAATTTGTTGGCCATCTCACCTACCCGTATGGATAAGGATGCTATTAACCTTGATGAGCTTGCAGTGAAATACACTATTTCTGAAAAGGTTATCGTACGGCACGACTTGTCACTGGATGATATTGCAGAGGTGTTGAGAGCTAGTGAAGCATTTATATTGGCAAGTTATAATGAGGGAATGGCTAATTCATTGCTGGAAGCTATGGCTAGTGGACTGCCCTGTATTATTACCGAGGTAGGTGGTCATAATGAGGTAATAGAAAGTGAAGAAGAGGGTATACTGATTCAGCCTAAATCTGTAATAGATATTATCAACGCGCTAAAGAAAATTACCGGAAATGAGGCATTGAGGCAGGATATGGGAACAAAAGCTCGAGAAAAGATGATGCATTTTGGTGATTACGAGGTAAATGCCAGAAAATTGCTCACTTTATTGGAGCAACATAAGTAGCCAAATTCCATAATGATAGCCTTTATTTAATCATCGTTTCCTACCTTTGCGCACTTTATAAGAGTACAATTTGTAGAGATTCAAATTGTAATGTATTGTTAGCCAATATTGAACATTATTAATGAGGGTATTAGCACTCACACATGCACACTTAAAATTGGATGGATTGTCACCTGTTTCCTGCGAACGGGTCGATTCTATTGCAGGTGCCTGGGGTGGAAGGCTGAATTGGGATGTTGACGTTGTATATACCAAAAATACCAAATGGCGGGGTATATGGCCCGATGGTAAGGGTATGAAAGTAAATATACATGCTATAGATGCCCCCGAATCGTTGATGAAAGGTGCCCCACGATTGTTTTCGGTAGAAATGAATGAATTGCTACAACAAAAGCAATTTGGTAAAATACCAGCCTTAGTAACTCACCATCTAAGTAAACGCATGCAAGCCAATAAAGCCAAAAAGGACCTAAGGTATATGTATGACCTGGTGCTGGCTGAGAAATGGGGCAAATACCTGTCTGCAATACCCCAATTCAATCAAAAGAAATACGATTTTATATTTGTGAGTGTGGGTTATGGTGATGAGTATCTGTTGCAAACAGGCTACACCATTTCTCAGGTCTTCAAAGTACCCATGATTGTGGACTTCAGGGACTTGTGGAGCGACCACCATGACCCTACAAGGTTCACACCAAGGCAGAAAGAGCAGATAAGGCTGATAGAGCAAAAAGTGCTGGCTACCACCGTTATGATAAGTGCTCCCCAGAAACATTATGTAGCACTGCTCAACAAGTGGGCAAAGGTGCCTACATACCACCTGCAGCATAGTGCATATGTAGGTAAAGACTGGGAAGATGGTAAAGTGGTGAGTGATGAATTCAGAATATTATATGCCGGTAAATTGTATGCCAACGGACCGGGCATAACCATGCTCCTAGAGTTGATAAAGAAGATGGCTGCTATAAAATTACCTAAACCATTCAGGTGCCATTTTTTTGTGGATGATATTGACACACTAAAGAAAATGGCTGACGAATATGGGGTAACTCATAATATTGTTATCAATGGTTGGGTATCACCCTGGCAATTGTGGAAGCAAATAAGGAGTGCCCATGTGTTGGTAATTATAGATTCAGCTACAGAGGAAAATTATCCCATCTTATTGACTAAAACATTTCAGTATGCCTACACGGGTCAGCAAATGCTCTGCCTGCAGAAGTACGAAAATCCAGAGATGGACGATTTTTTGACTGAAAATAACGCAGGGCTGGTTACAACAGATAATGATAAAGCTGTGGAATGGTTAACCAATTTGGCAAATGGTACGCAATTATATGCCACATTGCCACCATTGAGAAATACAGGGCAAAGAGAGGATATAGCCGAAGCCTATGGCAGAGTGATAGAGCAGAAGAAAAAAGAATTATTTGGTTAAGTTTGTTTGACAGTAAAGAATTGAAAGAGATTTTTGATAATATTTGTAATACTATTTGAATGCAAGGGAAAATACAATTTTGCGTAGTAGGTTTTGGCAATATTGGCCGTCGCCATGTAAAGCATATTTTAGATAATCCATCCACCGAATTGGTTGGGGTTTGTGATACAAATCCTGCTGTCAAGGATAAAATGCCCACCGGCATTCCCTTCTTCGATACTATTGAAGAATTGTTGCAAAAAGTAAAAGCCGATGTTATTTGCATTTGCACACCAAACTATCTTCACGAAAAACATACTATTGCCGGTCTTAATGCAGGTCTGCATACGGTTGTGGAAAAGCCAATGGCTATGAGTGTTGCTGAGTGCGATAATATGATTGCAGCAGCTAATAAGGCTGGAAAAACCATCTTTGCAGTAAAGCAAAATCGTTATAATCCACCGGTGCAGGCAGTAAAAGCATTACTGGATAAAAAGGAACTGGGAGAGATTTACATGATGCAGATTAATTGTTTCTGGAACAGGGGCGGTACTTATTATTCCGAGAGTGATTGGCATGGTAGCAAGCTTAAAGATGGTGGTTGTTTATTTACACAGTTCAGCCATTTTATTGATATTTTTTATTACCTCAATGGTTCTGTGCTTAGTTCAATAGGCAAAATAGAGAATTTTGCACACCGGCATAACACAGAAGTAGAAGATTCGGGTAGTTTCGTGTTGAAGGCCAATAATAGTGCCATCATAAATTTCAACTTTACTACCTGCTCTTACAAGAAAAATATGGAAGGCTCAATTACCATATTTGCAGATAATGGAACAGTGAAGATTGGCGGCCAATACCTTAATACCATAGACTACCAAAGCCTGGCTACTGCCGAATTGCCTAATATAAACATTACAGCCAAGGCCAACGATTACGGGCTTTACCAGGGTTCTATGAGCAACCATGATAAAGTAATTCAAAACGTAGTAGATGTTCTCTTACACGGTGAGCCAATAATGACCACCGCCGAGGATGGCAAAGAAGTATTAAGGATTATAGAAATGATGTATGAAAGTGCAAGGGGGTAAGTAACTATACGTCAGGTTTATTTGAATACTGCATAAAAGGGTTCAATTTCCTTCAGCTTTTATGCGCGAAATAAAAAGGATTGAATATCTATTTGCAGTGTATGATAAATACACTACAGGTCTATTTTCGAAATAAAGGAAAGGCAATAAGGGGAAATAATAATTTGCTTCATTTAGTCCTTTATGTAGGGAGGCTATTTTAGTAGCCAAAGGATAAACCTATTTGTTATCAGTTTAGATATAACAAAACAGATTACAAAATCTCAGAAATTGGCTAAAAAACCGGATCATCTAAACCATCATCTCATTTAACGAAAAGAGCGAAGTGCTTTTAGCACTCCGCTCTCTATCTTATTTCGTGGGCCCACTAAGACTGAAAAATTATTATATGTTTTACTGTAAATGAACCCAAATGCACGCCCAATAAGGGTTTTGTGATATTGTGATATTCGTTTATGTTTGATGATATTCAAAGTTACCTAGGGCAAACCGCCACCTTTCCGCCGGCTAATATTTATTGGCATTTAGAAAAATGGGAATCAAAATACAAGCTAACTGTTACAAATTTGACGCATCTAAATTATTGCCCACAACAAAATATGCTAACTAAATTCTTAGTAAACATTTCGATAGATAGGTATGGATCACTAGCGTTTGCAAATTATACATGATTCATTCATCCTGTCATGATGAGGAGCGAAATAACCATAGAAGTCGTGGACATCCTTGGTAAGACAATCAATAAGGGTAATGCTAAATCCATAGATA
>CAIWHI010000471.1 GCA_903912435.1 uncultured Bacteroidota bacterium
AAATTTGATTGCCAATTGGAGGCCTCACCCCAGCCCTCTCCAAGGGAGAGGGTGCCATACCCGGGCGTTTCTGACAGTGATTTTTGAGATGTTTGGGATTGGCCACGTCATTTTCAAAGAACATTTGTGCAACAAATTAGACACTCCAGAGGAGAGGGTGCCGTACCTGACCAATACTGACTGTATTTTTTTGGAGGCATGGTGTGTTTGGCCATGTCCTATTCAATGAACTTTTGTGCAACAAATTTGTTACTCCGAAGGAGAGGGTGTCGTATCCTAGTGTTTCTGACAGTGTTTTTTGATAAATGCAGGTATGGCCCATTTCCTAATCAAAGAACTATTGTGCAACAAATTAGATAAACTTATGGAGTAATATATCATGTTATATTCATGGGTACAGAGCCATTGACCCATCTGAGGCCAACAACATAAAGAAAAGTATAAGCCATATAGGGGACTGTTTTTTAGGAAGCGATAATCGGAGGCTTTGTTCGTGGATTCTATCCTTTCATTAAAATAAATGCTATCGCCACCCAGGAAATTTTATTTAGGAACAATGATTAAATAAAGTACGCCATTTGTCTTACTCTTTTCCATTTCTACTGTGTTAAAAAAGTCCTTAATTCGGTTGCTATTCGCGTCTCAACGACTGTTGGGATTATGCCAAGCATAAAAGAAAAATATCTGCGCCACATGGTATACTTTATTTAATCAACGTTCCTTAACAAGCGATTTGAAATAATATTATTTCTGAAATAAAAAATAGCTATTTTATTATTATCCCTATTTTTTTTCTCGATATAATGAATAATTTTGTTTCGAAATACAATATCTTATTGTATTTTAGAGGTTAGTTAATAGTTGGGGTTGCTTTATTTGATTTACTATGCAAGTGTGGGTTTTATTAACAATTGTGATTGATTGTCTTAAGTAATATGAAGGTATGAAATGACCATAAATGATATCTGGTGGGTAAATGAATCTATTCTAATTGGTGATGTGTAGGGATGTGTTGTATGCAATTGTTTATTTACATACCAAAATGGATTGATCATTTAATTTAAGCGTGGGTTTGAATTGGTGTTGGCCAGTAAAATAGGTGCTTTGTTTTACTCCATGCCAGGGTATTGTCTAGGTTTTATAGTAAAATAGTAAATTGTTCACTGCTAAATAATACAATATGAAGAGGTTATTTTTATTGTTAGTTGTTTTTTTGTCTCTTGTATTTCAAGTAAATGCTCAAGACCCAGCTCCTTCAAATGCGGCAGCTCCCCAGATGAGTGCTGCAAAAAGCAATACTGCTGATTCAATATTAATGCAAAAGAACCAGATGCTGGCCGACTCTATTAAGCATATTAGGGACTCATTTGGCCAGCTTGGTAACATTATGTATGGTTCGTTGGTGGTTGATAATGCAGATCTTGATTCTGTTATAGCCCATCCAGAGCTTATATACCAAACTAGCCAGAATATTTACCTGGTAAAGAACTGGGTTAACCTGGGCCGTCTCATTTTATGTTTACTATTGATATTGGGTTTCTTTTACCTTGGTTTCAACTATGCCATTAATGGAGGTATTTTAAAAGACGTGGCATTTGATGATAAGGGAAAACTGAAAAATGCCGACTTGCGCCCCTATAGCTTTGCCAGGGTACAGCTTTTTTGGTGGACAATGATCATTATGTTTTGCTACTGTATTTCATTTGCCATAACCGGGGTATTAATTCCTATTAATCCTACCATGGTTATATTGCTGGGATGTGGATTGCTGGTTTATTCTGGTGGCAATATTATTGACAACAGGCAGATAAATGGTGCCAACAAAAACATTAATCCGGATGATCTTTCGCCAAATGCCAGGAAGACACCAAGCCGGCATCAGGATAAATTCAATACAGAGAGCTTCTTTGCTGATATTTTAAGTGATGAGAATGGCATTAGTATGCATAGGTTTCAGGCTATGATATTTAATGTTATGTTTGGAGTGGCCTACGTGGCTTATTTTATTAATAATATGAAAGCCCACTGGTATCCATTCATCACGTTCAATGATTGGCAATTTGCATTGATAGGTATTAGTAGTGCTGCCTACCTGGGCTTGAAGGCTGGGGAGAATGGAGGTAATGTTCCTACTAATCCAACTGGTAATGGAGGTGATAACAATCCAGTGGTTCCTGCCACACCAGCGCCAGTGGTTCCAGCCACACCAGCGCCGGTAGTTCCAGCCGCACCAGCCCCGGTAGTTCCAGCCGCATCAGCCCCGGTAGTTCCTGCCTCACCAGCACCTGTGGTTCCTGCCGCACCTGTGGATGACACCCAGCCGGCTTATCAGTAAAATATTGATTGGGGGTAGGTTGTTCGCAATTGGATGTTAAGATTGTAAATTAAATAATATAAAAATAAATCATGGGTTATTTGACAGAAGCACAAATTGAGGCAATAGTGATTGATAGTTTAAAAGTTATTGCAGATATACCGGCATATAATATTACTAACACCCCATTAAATATGCTAAATGCCCAGCAGAAGCAGGTGTTTTTGACATCACTAAAAAGAAATATTAATGAAGCTCCCTTTATATTGGATAATGGAACTGTTTCAACCACTACATTTTATGACGTGCCACTTACTGACGATACCTTTAGTAGCTGGCCAACAGTGGGAAGTTGTATAGAATGGATAAATAGTAACCAAGCAGTAGTGTACAATAATTAATGGTGCAGAATTATAAACAGACAGTAGCAATGAATTTTAAACAGATATTTCCGGTTATATTTTTTTTACTTATTGGTTTCATAGCAAAAGCAGACTCAGATACATCATCAATACAATTGCAGAGTGTGGATATTGTGCCTAACACGGTGGGAGGGTTTTCAATTAATATTAGTTTTGATTTGGGATGGACAGGGCAATTCGTAGATCCTTTTTATTACGCCCAAAATTCAAATCTAAAACCACAGTTTGAAATTACTTATGAGGGAGTTAAGAAGGGTACTTCTTGTCTAGGTGCCAAGGCAATGGTAACTAAAAGCAGTTTTGGTGTGCAGTTAAGTGGATTTAGTGAGAACGATATGAAATATTTTTTCGCTAAAGACAACCAAATTTCAATTGTTTGTTTGTCTGATTTTACCATCAGGTATTACAATGCTTCAATTGCACAACCTGGGCCGGGAGATTATAGAATAGGTAAGATTAGTGCAGAAAATGTAAATAACCTAATACGGCAAGGTGCTACCATTAGTGATACCGATAGGAGTGCTTACATAACAGCGGTAAATAATTATTATTATTTTGAGAATAAGATAGATGCCGGTGTGGACCCTGCAAGTATAGGTAAAATACCTACTTTCATATT
>CAIWHI010000472.1 GCA_903912435.1 uncultured Bacteroidota bacterium
CAGATTAACCCCGAACCGAAACTGCACATCATAAAAGAGTTTGTGCAACCCGAGCGGGTGGACGAGCTACTGGCTGGCAATCCTGATTATGTAATTGATGCGATAGATAGTATTTCGCCCAAGCTTACCTTTATTAAGGCGGCCTATGGCAGGGGTATGCGCCTGGTAAGTTCTATGGGTGCTGGTGGACGTTTCGACCCCACTTGCCTTCAGGTAGCCGATATTTCTAAAAGCTATAATTGCCCTTTTGCACAGCAACTGCGCAAAATGCTGAAGGCCTCAGGTATCCGCACAGGTATTAAAGTTGTTTTTTCTCCCGAAAAACCATTGAAGGAATCATTGATGCTCACCGATGGTAGCAATTTTAAGAAGTCGGCCTATGGCACTATGTCTTATTTGCCTGCTACTTTTGGGGCTACGTTGGCATCTGTAGTTATCCGAGATTTAATGGAGGGTTAAGTTACCAAAACCGCCACCAGGGCTTTTTAGGAGCTTTATATTGATATGGCTTATGTTCAAAATACTCCAATACAGAGGCTGTACCATCATCTTTTAATACCAATATTTCATTACCCTTATTTTGATAGCGTTCACAATCATCACCTATCACATAGGCATTAAGTTGGCGGGCAATTTCCAGCATCTTAAATATTGTGACATAATCGGGATACTTTGTGTAAATAGTTCCATCAGAATAATCAAACCAGGTTAATTCTTCTTTAGGGTGCTTTTTCCAGTCTGTAAATCCCTTGTTGGGCATAGAATTATTTCCTTCAGTATCACCTACATTATAGCCCCTTTCGTTCAACACCAGCTCTGGGTCTGTAGCAACTAGGGCATACCACTCTTCAAGCGTAATTGGGTTTTCAGGATTTTCTTCAAACCATTCTTCTGAGCGGGTAATATGAACATTGTAGCCCATTGGCTGGAATTTTTAAGACACAATAATCAGGTTAACTCTATGCTATAAATATCTTTAGGATTCCGTTTGATATTGCTTACAAAAAAGCCACCGGGCTCGGGTATGTCTTCCATAAAATCGAACATCAAGCTTGACGCCGGTAGTCCGGAAAATATGAGGGTAAAATAAAGTGTCTTGCCACTAGATATCTCCGTCCATACCGGATACATGGTAACCCCGTCTACATGCAATAAGGTGCTTCTGTGATTCGCCTTCACATCAATAAGGTAGGTGGTAGGCCATATACGGGCCGCATTAAACCCATCAACTGCATCTATTTTACAATGCACTATTACTTGCTTTTCCTCCTCAACTACTGTGAGCAATTGTTCCTTTAGTTGGGTGCTAATGGCAACCTCCGTAATGGTTAATTCTTCTAATTCTATTTCCGGCATCTAAATTATTGGTACTAATTAATTTACATCAATGTTATAATAAAAAGACATCCCCCCTACCCCCTTCCCAAACTCACAAGGCTCTAGCACAAAGGGGGATTTGCCGCTTCAAGCATATTGAGCTTCTAATCATTTGTTGGGCTACTTGAAAAAATGGCAAATTACATCCTCGCCTAAAGGTAGTGATTAACTTAATGCTTTGATATTATAAACATCAAAATCAACCTTTTCATTTAGCCGACATTTGGTAATTGAATAACCAAATTAACCCCTGAAACGCTTGATGGCAGGTGTTTCAGATTTTTATCGGCAGGGCCTTTTGTAACCTTGCCTGAATGGTCGAACTGACTACCATGAAGGGTGCAATAATAATTTGGGCCTGTTTTGGTGAGCGGATGATGGGCATGGGTACATTCTAATACTAATATCAAAAAGGCACCATCAGGCATTTTCTGTATGGCCAGGTCGTAATTATAATTCCTCACCCTTACCAGTTTAAAATCGCCCTGAGCAAACTCCGTTAATGCAATAGTAATTACATCATTTACTGCTGATGTTTTTATTACATTCAATGGAGTCTTGCATGAATCGAGCATTGCACTCATCAAAAAACCCGACCCAAGGGCCACACAAATTCCACATGCGCCTTTAATAAATTCTTTTCGCTCCATACTTAAAATGAATAGCCAATGCCGATGCTAAGGTAAGTATTTTGAGGTTTTCCGGTCAAACCTAATGTCAGGTTACTATTTGCTTCAGCCTGATAAATACGATAATCGGCCTTCACTACAAAGTGTGGAATGGGTAAATAACATAATCCCGCAACCACATGTGTTTGGTTTTGGTTGTTATCATTGACACCGTTTACAGGTATTGATGCATTGAGGTCCATTTGCTCATAACGGGCAAATACATTTAGTAGCTTACTCTTCCACTTATCCTTTTTAGCCATTTGCAGCACATTATAGCCAAGCTCGGCATAGGCACCATATATCTGTGTAGGGGTATTATTATTGTATACCCTATTGATATTCAATGCATCAGGGATATTGATATTACATCCCAGGGCCTTGAAGGTGATGCCCTTATTGGCATACTGCACATCGGCCTCTGCAAGGATAAGTGGGGTACCAAACATACCACCATCTATATGCAGACTATCAGCACCCGTTTTACTTAGCGTAGTTGTGCCACCGTAATATCCTGACACCTGGAACTTCCAGTTACCCGCAAAATATTGTATCGCCGCCGTTACTGCCAAATTATTGGCTCCTGCCAACTGCCCTTCCTGCCTGCCACCATGTATACCACTGCCATGTTCGAAACCAGCATTATTCAAGCCATTTACCAGTGCTACCGAATAGGTAAGTGGCAAAGCAGTGGTTTGTCCATAAAACCCTACCCCTATTTCTCTCCAGGTAGAGGGGATAACCATTTGTTCTACAAGCGGTCTTTCAACCCCATTAAAATTGATAGGCAGATGGTTTTCATTCACAATACCAATACGGGGAATGAATAAACCTGCAACAATGTACTGACGGGGATTCAAGCTGAATTTCAGATAAGCCTGTTCCATACCCACTTCGCCAGTGGCACCACCACCTTCCACTTTTGCATCCTCCACCTCAAGTTCTGAGAAAAAGGCTATCTTACCCGTAAACTGATGCCCCACAAATAGAACCGCCCTTTTTACATCTATGGTAGACTGGCCAGCATTAAAATCCCTCTGGTAATAAATTTCACCATAACCCGAAATAACTGTGCGGGAATGAGTAGCACCATATGTGTTCATACTATCCTCACCAGTATTGGCTATTAATTGTTGGGCAGGTGTATTCGTTACTGTTTTCACTTCCTTCTGGGCCTGGGCTGTATTCAACACCAAAACCGCACTCGCTATTGTAAATATATACTTCAACATAATTGTGATTATTTGAAGTGCAAAGTAAGGACATGCTTTTCCCCTTATCTATCAAAAAGGGGAAATGGTGTTTTAGAATTGGGAAATTTTGGTGGTTGACAGAAGAAATGGCTTGAACTATTATTAAGCCTACCTAACGGTAGGCAGGCTGATTATTTGATGGACTATGATTACAGATTAGGATGACATATCAATATTGAGTTTATTAACTTCTACAATTTCCATGGCGTTAGCATCATTTTTCCTAAGTTTCATTTCAAACTCAAATGAAAAATTATCTTGTGTTTTCATTTTTTCACCAATTCCATTATTGCCATCCGAAGGAATCTGCTGTTCAACACTTACGACTCCTGAACCTTTAACTTCTATTAAATTTCCTGATAGCCTCATTTCGTCCAAATCAACATCAATTACTGAATCAGGCCTGCAATCAATTGCCAATCCACCTATGGCTTCAGATTTGCTTTTATGCAAATAATCAGTAATTAATTGCTCAATATTATCAATTTTTAGCTTCTTTTCTTTTGGAGATGTAGCCACCACGACCAAAAATTTATAACCACCTAAACTATGAATATAATTAGCAAGCCCTGCAATTTGCTTTTTCCTATCCAGGGTCATTTTCCAAGATTTCACTTCAATCACAATATTTTCATTACCTTTTCTTGCCAAAATATCTGCCTGAAAGTTACCAATGCTAGCCTCTTTATTAACATTATAGCCCATCTGGATATAATCATCGGCAATTTATTCAATGGCAATATCATGTAAATATTTAGTGAGGTATTTCTTTTTGATTTCCATCTTATTCTATATTGAATTTATATAATGAAGGCTTAAATTTCCCACATTCTACATACACTATATGATCTTCATTATTAAAAGCATCTAACAAATCTATTATAAACTCACCTTGAAGACCTGAAAAGTCAATTACATTATAATCACCTTAAGTAAGATCAAAGCTACCAGCTATCCTGATTTTTAATTGCTGGTCATCTTTAAATAACAAACCACCCAAGCAATCCCATACGGGTTTACTTAAATTATCGGTATCCAAATCAAGTGCCTTATTGTAAAAATAATAAATGATTGCATACCATTCACCATCCATTGGCGCCAATAGGTCATTATATTCCATTAAAGAAGATTCTATAACAGTATTGTAATTAGTCTTTTTAAGACCTTTGCAACTGTTATAAGAAAGTGGCCTGGTTTTCAAAATGAAGTTGTGGAGAGTGGAATCCTAATGCAAAGTTCTTTAAATATAAATTGACGCAATATACTTTTATTTATGAAAAATCAGGCCAATTATCCTAATAATTTTGGAACATCACTTCTTATCTTGCGACATTTGGCCTAACACCTCCAGCAGCCTTGTATCCATTATCTTCTTCCAACCCATACCCAACACTAAACTAACAATTACCAGCTTTAATCCTTTAAAGCCGGAATGTTCCAGCGTTACCAGAGTACCACCTACATTAGGTTCCACTGTAAAACGAAGGACTGTATCGAGTTGGGTAAAAATGCCCTTTACTGCTTTATCAGCTGTATCCGATATTACTCCGGCACAAGCTAGCGTTTTTTCTCCTGTGGCTTCGCCA
>CAIWHI010000473.1 GCA_903912435.1 uncultured Bacteroidota bacterium
ATGTGTTACCCAGCCTATTACATTAGTTGATGTAACACCTGGTGGTACCTGGCAAACAAGTGCTCCTACCATTGCAACTGTAGGTAGCACTGGTATAGTAACAGGTGTAGCCCCAAATCTTACTGCAAATATTACCTATTCTATAAGTTCCACCTGCAGGGCAATAAAAACTGTAACTGTTAATGCACTTACAGCCAACTCAATACCAGGTACGATACCAATATGTGTTGGTCAATCTAACCCTACTGCAACCAATCCTACACTGGGTGGTATATGGAGTACTAGTAGTTCTTCTATAGTCACTATAGGAACCGGAGGGCTTATAACAGGGGTATCAGCAGGGTCTGCTGTAATATCTTATAGCCTTTCTTCTGGTTGTGTTGCTATGTCCACTGTAACAGTAAATGCTCTATCGCCAATAGTTGGCCCACTTAGTGTGTGTCTGGGTAAGCAGATTACACTTACCAATGCTACAAGCGGTGGTACATGGACTAGTGGAGGGTCAAGTGCTACCATTACCTCAATAACCAGTGGAGGAGTAGTTACCGGATTGGCTGCTAACCCGAATGGCACCCTTACCTATTCTTTAGGATCAGGATGTAAGACTAACTTTACTGTAAGTGTATTGGCAAATCCTGCAACTCCGGCATCAATACTAGGATCTTCAAGTGTTTCGGTAAGTGGGTCTACTATTACCCTTACAGATGCAACAGCCGGAGGCACCTGGAGTAGTAGTAATACAGCAAAAGCCACAGTGGGTTCTACTACTGGTATTGTTGCAGGAGTAAGCGTAGGTAGTGCAACGATAACTTATACCGTAACTAATGCAAGTGGATGTACCAACATAAATACTAAGGTAATTACAGTAGGACCGGTGAATCCTAATGACCCTGGCAATTCCTTGACTATCGATAACGCCCAATTGACAAATGGGAATATTTTATTGGTTCCGAACCCTAATGAAGGAGAATTTACAATAAAGGGCAACCTAAACCTGAGTGGTAGCATAGATGCGGAATTGGAGGTCATAGATATGTTGGGCCAGGTTGTATATAAAGTTAGTACCGGCATCATATCTGGCAGGCTCAATGAGCACATAAAACTCAGTAATTCACTTGCCAATGGTATGTATCTGTTTACCCTACATACTACTGATGGAAATTGGACTTTACATTTTGTGGTGGAGCGTTAATGGTATTTTTGAGTTACAATAATAAATGGGTAGCTTCGGTTGCCCATTTTTTTTTATTAAATCATCATATAAATTGACCTGGTTTGTCCATATAGCTTTTCTGCATTTTCTAAGGTCAAATATTTTTCAATTACTTTAGTGAAAAGTGGTAGTCCTATAATCTTTTGGATTGTATTTATTTGTAAAAACCTACTGAAGTTAGTTTCATCTATCTTATTTGGGCAAGTCATTATAACCTGAAGTTAAAATTTGGCTTTTGGTAATTTGCATTCCTTCAAACAATTAGGCAATCTGCACATAAATTAATATGCTCATATTCATCTTTTCATTAACTTTACAATCATAAAAAATCAATATGAAATTATCTACCCGTTTATTTTTAGTTCTTTGTCTATTATCGCTTTCAGCCGGCGTTAATGCACAGTTACTTACTTATTACAGATTTACACAAAATTTTAGCAGCTATGTACCATTAATTGGTGAAACTGTTCTTGAATCGGGTAGCTCAATTGATGAAAGCACAGATTTAGTTACACTTCCATTTAATTTCAAATTTAATGGCACCACCTATTCCCAGATATACGTTTCCTCAAATGGGTTTATATCATTAGGTACAACCGATCCTTCAATGTACACCCATCACCCGATTTCATCATCTTTGTCAGGATTCGAAGTGATTGCAGGTTTTGGTTATAACCTAATGGGACTGGATGGCTCAAGTGAGGTGGCTGTGCAGACCTTAGGTGTAGCCCCATCAAGAACTTTTGTTATACAATGGAGAAACCTTACCTATGCAACAATTAGTTCTGGAATTGTTTATAATTTCCAAATAAGGCTCAGCGAAACATCGAATAATATCAATGTCGTATATGGTACAATGAGCACAATTATCAATACTACATCTGGAGATGTTGGTCTTAGGGGATTGACAAATGCAGAATTTAATAATCGCAGCACTTCTACAGATTGGAGCAGCACATCAGCCGGATTGTTAAATACAGCAGCGGTTGTGCTTTCACCAACCTGCATGCCATCGAGTGGCCTTACTTATATATGGATGCCGCCTCCACCATGTAGTTCACCAATTGCACAGCCTACCGGCCTTTTACTTAGTGCGCATCCATATGGCATTGATGTTTCTTTTACGCCTACAATAGCTGCTGATGACTACATTGTAGTAAGGACTGATAATGTTCCATTGACATCGATGCCGGTGAATGGGGTAACTTATACCGTTGGCAGTTCATTGGGAGGGGGTATTGTAGAAAGTGTTTCAGGTATAAGTTATGTAAGTTCAGCACTTGCTCCTTCTACAATATATAGGTATACCGTATTTGGCTATAATAATGTAGCATGTGCAGATATTGCATACAATACCGTATCACCCATCACCGGTAATATGCTTTCTTATGGGCCACGTACCTATACCTGGGTGAGAACGGGCGTTTCAACAGATTTTAATGCTCCAGGCAACTGGACACCAACCAGAATTTATACCCATCCTGATGATACTTTGATATTTAATAATGGCGGTATAGATACTGTGACAAATGTGCCACAGCAAACGGTGTCAGGTATTACTATTACGAGCGGCACAGCAGTAAAAATGATGAGTGGCTCAAACGACAGTTTGATGATAGAATCATTCTTTAATCTCCTATCAGGCTCACTTACCCTTACCGGTCCCAATACATTGAAGATAAGATTCATTAACGGAGCATCGCCAACCGGTACCATTGCAGGAACACTGAATCTTGGCGGTAGCTGTGCCTATGTTGCAGATTA